>JANMYN010000041.1:0-4003 GCA_031382195.1 Betaproteobacteria bacterium | reverse complement strand
TACTGCGCAAATCGTAGCCGGCACGAACTTGGACGATCTCGGTGAATATCGTCCGGGGCTGGACGCGGCAAAGAACCACGGCGTGCGCCATCCGTTTGTCGAAGCCGGCATCGACAAGCAAGCCGTTCGCGCGATCGCGCGCCATCTCGATCTCGGCAACGTCGCCGAGCTGCCGTCGGCGCCTTGTCTGTCGAGCCGCATCGAAACCGGAATCGCGATCGATCCGCATATGCTCATGCTTGTGCATGCGGCGGAACGCCTGGTGTCGACATCACTTGCCCCGCGTACTGTGCGCTGCCGTGTGCGCGCCAAAGGCGTGGTGATAGAGCTCGACGAACAGACGCTTGCAGCGCTGGATTCGGCGGCGCGCGTTGCGATTCACGGCGAAGTCGGAACCCTGTTTCGAGACGGCGGATTTGATTACCCGGTGTCGCTGGCGCCTTATCGCGTCGGCAGCGCCTTTCTGGTTCGTTTGCAGCGCGACGCTGCATGATTAGGTCAAGGGCGTTTTGAGTAAGTCAAAGGCGTTGACGCAGAGGACGCAGAGGAAAAACAAGAGAGGTCGCAGAGAACGACGAGACCGATGCTGGGTGAGAATTTTCGGGCGATAATTTGTGGCGCATACCGGTGAAGC
The DNA here is from genome assembly GCA_031382195.1 of Betaproteobacteria bacterium. GTDB lineage: Bacteria > Pseudomonadota > Gammaproteobacteria > Burkholderiales > JACQAP01 > JACQAP01. Next base: position 3,369 of record JANMYN010000041.1, on the reverse strand, counting down.
TGCAGCTGTTCATTCTTATCGATGATTGCTTTTCTCGGAATTTCTCTCTTTTCCCTCTGCGATCTCTGCGTCAAGATTTTAGAATTGGAATGAGATGACATTGCATAAAGACGTGATGCTGGATTTTGCGCGCGATGCCCGCACCGGGCTCGAAGAAGCGGTCTTGTGCGCGTCGAAGTCGATTGCCCATCTGTCGGTAATCCTCGATCAAGTGCAGGAAAAAGGCCGGCACATGCTGCTTACGCGCCTGCAGCCCGAGCAGTTCGCGGGGCTTTCGCAAAGCCATCGCGGCGCCACCGATTACGATCCCCTTTCTCGCACGGGTTTTTTCGGCGGTGCGCATGATTTGCGCACCGAGACACGTATTGCGGTGGTCGCTGCCGGGACTTCGGATACCCCGGTCAGCCGTGAAGCCGCGCGCACGCTGCGTTTCTACGGCGAGCCCGCCGCCGAGATCAGCGATGTGGGTGTTGCCGGGCTCTGGCGTTTGCTGGAGCGCATCGAGGAAATTCGCAAAATGAAAGTCGTCATCGCGGTCGCCGGCATGGACGCGGCGCTGCCCACGGTGATAGGTGGCTTGGTATCCAATGTCGTGATCGGGGTACCGACATCGGTCGGTTACGGGGTGGCCAACGGCGGGGAAACCGCCTTGCGCGCGATGCTGGCAAGTTGTTCGCCGGGATTGACGGTAACCAACATCGACAACGGATTTGGTGCCGCCTGTGCTGCGCTGCGCATTTTGCGCACAAACTGATTCGTCAGATGAAAAAAGCCCGGCTGTCCAAGCCGGGCTTTTTTTCGCCGAATACGGCTTACTTCAGGTCGTTCTTGACTGCGTCGACTGCTGCCTGGGCGCACATCCCGTCCTGTTCCGCTGAGGCTCCGGAGACACCGATCGCCCCGATGTGCTTGCCGTCGCCGGTCATGATTGGCAGACCGCCTTCGAAGGTCGCGATGCCGGGAACATAAGCTATGCCCGGTACGCGCGTGGCCGCGATTTCGCCGACCTGCTTGGTCGAAAACGGAAGACCCGCGGAAGTGCCCGCCTTGAGGTGGGCAATCTCTATGCTCTTCAGGAAAGAATCGTCTTGGCGCAGGAAATACTTCAGGTTACCGCCACTGTCGACGATGGAAATGTTCATCTTCCAGCCTTCCTGTTTGGCTTTGGCTTCGCATGCTGCCGCCATTTTTTTTGCCACCTCCAGCGTGAGAAAGGGTCGCTGCTCGACCGCTGCGGCCGAGCCCGTGAATGCTACGAACAGCAATGCCATATGAACTGAAAGTAATGTCTTCTTCATGGGTAATCCTCTTGAAAAGATTTAAGTGAAACGGGATCGCGATGATATCGCGCACGGAAATTTTACCACTATGAGTTTGTAGGCCCGGATTACGGAAAGTTCCCGGCCGCGTTCGCCCATTTCCCGGTTTGAACCGGGGAAAAGGAAGCAAGGCGCTGCAGCAGCGAATCCGCATCGGAATCCGCCAATACAAGCGCGCGATGCGCCGGCCGCAGAAATCGTTCGTTCACGGCGTGGTCGAGCATCGCCAGCAGGCCGTCGTAATATCCGCAAACATTCAGCAATCCGCTGGGCTTGCTGTGAATGCCCAGCTGCGACCAGGTGAGGATTTCGAAGAACTCATCGAGCGTGCCGAAGCCACCGGGCAGCGCAATGAAGGCGTCGGACAATTCATTCATCAAGGCTTTGCGCTGATGCATGGTATCGACTACGCGCAACTCAGACACGCCATGATGGGCGACTTCCTTTGCAACCAGGGATTGCGGAATCACGCCGATGACTTCGCCACCGGCCTGCAACATCGAGTCGGCAATCATGCCCATCAGGCCAACGTTGCCCCCTCCATAAACCAGTCCGAGACCGCAACGAGCCAGCGCGACGGCCAGTGCCTGCGCGGCGATGCGGTACTCCGGTCGACTGCCAGGGTTGGACCCGCAGAACACGCATACACGCTTCATCGCGTCCTCAGAACTCCGTCCATTCATCGTCGCGGTGATACATCACGCGGCCGGCTTTCTGGATGGGCCCGTCTTCGATGCCGTCATGATCGAATAACGCAGCCGGCTCATCGGGGTGATCGCGAATGGCGCGCTTCTGCAGAACAAACGCACTGACGGCGTGAATCGTGCGGGTCGGGTTGGTCGGCTCGCTGCGCAGCATCGGTAAATCGGACGCCGCCCCGCCCGGATAGAGCAGAATCCCGGTCTTGTCGCCGGCCTGGCAAAGCACGGCCCAGTCCATCTGTCCCTGCTTGAAAAACTGTCCCTGAATGACGTTGTGCCGGGCGTCCCATTTGATGAACTTGGGGACGCGGCAACCAAGCTTCTCCAGGTCGGAGCGGACGGCTTCCGGAAGTTCGCGCAACTGGCCGGGATCGAGATAGCGGAAATCCGGCCATTGCTTGCGCACTTCCTCCACGCTCGTCTGCGCCGCCGCAGCGGCGCAATATACCGCCAGCGAGACAGCAAGCCATGGGCTGCGATTCATCGGATATCTCCTGAGCAAGCGCTGTTGCCGCCAGTTTAATCCCGCGGCGAAATCGATGCGGCGGCGCTCTAGCCGTGGCCGCCCAGATAGGCGGCGCGAACTTCCTCGTTGCCGAGTAATTCCTTGGGCGAGCCCTCGACCTTCATTTCCCCGGTTTCCAGCACGTAGCCGCGATTGGCGACGGACAATGCCATGTTCGCGTTTTGCTCGACCAGCAGAATGGTGGTGCCACGGGCGTGGATGATGCGGATGGTGGCGAATAATTGCTGCACGATGACCGGCGCGAGTCCGAGCGATGGTTCGTCGAGCAGCAGTAATTTCGGCTTTGCCATGAGTCCACGCGCGACTGCGAGCATTTGCTGCTGTCCGCCGGAAAGCGTCCAGCCCAAGGCATTTTCGAAGGGTTTGATAACCGGGAAGATATCGAACATTTCCGCGATCTCTTCCTGCATTTGCTTCGCCGGCAATCGTCCACGATTGGAAGTGCCGAGCATGATGTTCTCGCGCACGGTGAGTCCGGGAAAAATGCGCCGGCCTTCCGGCACATGGGAGATACCGAGGCGCACGATTTTTTCCGGCGCCATGTCATGTATGGGCCGGCCCTCGAACCACACCTCGCCGCTCGCCGGCCGCAGCAGCCCGGATATCGTGCGCAGCGTCGTGCTTTTTCCGGCACCGTTGGCGCCGAGCAAGGTGACCACTTCGCCTTGCTCCACGCGCAGGCTCACGCTCTTGAGCGCTTGCACGCTGCCGTAGTAGCTGGCGACGTTTTTCAGCTCAAGCAACGGCATTGCTGTCTCCCAGATACGCGGCAATCACATCCGGGTGCCGTAGCACTTCCTGCGGCGTGCCTTCCGCAATCTTC
>JANMYN010000513.1:0-1791 GCA_031382195.1 Betaproteobacteria bacterium | reverse complement strand
TATTGGTCGTCTTCACCCTGGATCAGCAGCACCGGCACCGCAATCGCGGCCAGATATTCTTCGATGTTCCAGCGCCGGAAGTCGGGGTGCAGCCAGATGTCGTTCCAGCCCAGAAAGGTCGACGCGACATCGGCGTGATAGCGTCCCAGCCTTTCGCCAAGATCGGTGTTCTGAAATGTCGTCCTGGCTTTGGCGATGCTCTGCACGGTGACGTCTTCGACGAAAACATGCGGCGCCATTGCGACCACGCCGCGCACCGGCCGCGGGCCGGCCCCCGCATGGATCAGTGCGATCGATGCACCGTCGCTATGGCCGATCAGGATCGGCACTTCGATGTCGAGCTGGTCCAGGACTTCAGGCAACACGTCGAGCGCCTCGCGGTGCATATAGTCGACCTCGCGCGCTTTCGTGAGCCTGTCCGACTGGCCATAGCCGTAGCGCGAATACACCAGCGCCCGACAACCGGCCTCTTGCGCGACCTGTCGGGGGAACTGCTTCCACAATGCCACCGATCCCAGCCCTTCATGCAGGAACACCAGCGTTGGGCGTCCTTCAGTTGCAGCGTCAGGCATTCCTTCGGGAGGCAGATGGATGTATTCGAGGCGATGGCCGCCGGCGGTGAGAAATGGCACGGGTTAGGGGTGTCGAAACAGGAGCCGCGATGTTAACCCGGCACGGTGGCGCCGGCCTAGATACCGAGGTGCCGCAGCAACGCTTCGGGATCGCGTTTCAGATCGATGGCGCTGCCTTCGAGTACCACACGGCCTTTGACCAGCACGATGTTCCGGTCGGTGATCGACGAGACTGCCGAGAAATTCTTGTCGACGATGATCGCCGAGACGCCCGTCTCGCGCAGTCGCCTGAGGGTCGCCCATATTTCGCGCGCAACCAGCGGCGCGAGCCCCTCGGTTGCTTCGTCCAGGATCAGCACCTCCGGGTTGGTCATCAGCGCACGGCCGATGGTGAGCATCTGCTGTTCGCCGCCGGATAATTGCTGGCCACCGTGCCGCAATCGTTCCGCGAGACGCGGAAATACAGACAACACCCGCGCCAATGTCCAGGCCCGCGCGCCGTCGACGCCGGGTCGCGCCGCCATGACCAGATTCTCCTCGACGCTCAAACCGGAGAAAATGCCGCGACCCTCCGGAACGTAAGCGATGCCGGCACGCGCAATGCGGTGGGTCGCCGAGCGCGTCATGTCGATGCCACGCACTTTCACCTCCCCTGCGCGCGGCGGCAGCAGCCCGAGGATGCTTCGCAACAGCGTGGTCTTGCCCATGCCGTTGCGGCCCATCAATCCCAACGCCTCGCCACGATGCAACACGAGATCCACGCCGTGCAATACATGGCTAGCACCGTAGTACGCGTGAATACCTCGCGCTTCTATGAGAATATCAGACATACATCCTCAGGAACACATCTCGACGCAAAGGCGCAAAGAACGCAAAGGACGCGAAGAAAGACAACAAGGGGATTACGCGCGTTGATTGTGTGCGGCGCCTGTTGGTCATACTGCCAATGGTTGTAGCGTTGCGTGGCATCTGAATTTTCACTATCTCCAGTTTCTCTTTGCATTCCTTTGCGACCTTTGCGTCCTTTGCGCCTTTGCGTTGAGATGTAGGTCTTAGTCACTATCAACCCCGAGATAAGCTTCCTGAACAGCGCGGCTGGAGCGGATCTGCTCTGGCGTTCCGGATTCGAGAACGCGGCCGTTGACCATGACGGTGAGCGTGTTTGCCACGGCGAACACGGCGTCCATGTCGTGCTCGACCAGCAGGATGGCGTGGTCGG
>JANMYN010000499.1:0-1842 GCA_031382195.1 Betaproteobacteria bacterium | reverse complement strand
ATCACCTTTCCTTCGTTCTTCTTGGCGGCCTTGGCGTCTTGGCGGTTCATCCCTGCCTTGATGCCTTTAGAGCAAAGCCAGCACATTCTCCGGCGGCCGGCCGATGACCGCCTTGCTGCCTTTGACCACGATCGGCCGTTCGATCAGGATGGGATTCTTTACCAGCGCATCCAGCCATTGGTCGTCGGATAAAGCTTTGCCGGCAAACTTCTGTTTGAAAATATCCTCGCCCTTGCGCACGATCTGCTCCGGCTTCATGCCGAGTTTCTTGACGATGTCGCGTAGTTCTTCCCGGGTGGGTGGAGTCTTCAGGTACTCGATGATCTCCGGCTCGATGCCTTTGCCGGCCAGGATCGCCAGCGTGTCGCGGCTCTTGCCGCAACGCGGGTTGTGATACATGGTCACGGTGATCTTCATCTCTGACCCATCAATCTGCCAGTGCCTTGGTCACCACCTCCATGGTGTCCTTTGACAGCGCAGCCGTACCGCGAATGCGCTCGAGGGCCTTCTTCGCATGCTGCTGGCGCCCCGCATCGAACTTCCGCCAGCGGTCGAACGAGCGGGACAGGCGCGCCGCCACTTGCGGATTCAGCGCGTCGAGGGCGATCACCTGGTCAGCTGCGAACGTGTAGCCGGAGCCGTCTGCGGCGTGGAAGTTCACATGGTTGGCATTGCAGAAGCTGCTGATCACCGAGCGGGCACGGTTGGGGTTCTTGATCGAGAACGCCGGGTGGTTCATCAGTTTCTTCACTTCCGAAAGTGTCCCCGGCAGGCGCGACGTGGCCTGAACGGAGAACCATTTATCCACGACGAGAGGTTCGTCCTTCCATTTTTCGTAGAATTTTTCCAGGACGGTTGCGCGCTCGGTGCAATCGGTGTTGGCGAACGAGGACAGCGCGGCCATGGCATCCGTCATATTGCTGGCGGCCAGGAACTGTTTCAGGCACAGGGACCGGATCGCCGTATCTTCAATCTCCATCAGGTAACCGAGGCAGAGATTGCGCAGGGCGCGTTTCCCCGCGGAGGTTGCGTCGGGACTGTAGTCGCCCGGTGTCGCGAAAGCGCGATAGGCAACCAGCAATTCTGCCTTCAATGAAGCGGCGAGATGCTTGCGCAATCCAACGCGCACGGCATGAATGGCGTCCGGATCCACGACATTCATTTGTTCGGCGATATAAGCTTCCGAAGGCAGCCCGAGCGCTTCGGCGGCAAGGGCCGGATCCTCGCCGGCAGTCTCCAGGGTTCGGCGGAAGGCATCGACGAAGGAATCGGGGAACGCCGGTTTTTTTCCGGCGCCGATTTCATCGATGCCGTGCAGCATCAGGTTCAGCGCAAGACGCTGGCTCGCCTCCCAGCGGTTGAATGCGTCGGAATCATTCGCCATCAGCATCGCAAGCGCGGTTTCATCGTAGTCGAAGCGCAGGCTTACGGGGGCGGAGAAGCCGCGCAAAAGAGAAGGCACCGGCGCCTGCGGGACGTTGATGAAGGTGAACGTTTGCTCGGCCTGCGTGAACGAGAGTACACGTGTACTCCCATCTGCCGCGGCTTCGCCCTCGAGCTGCAACGGAATATCGCGGCCATTCGCATCGAGCAAACCGACGGCCATGGGAATATGGAAGGGAAGTTTCTCCGGTTGCCCGGGTGTCGCGGGGCAGGTTTGGCGCAGCTTCAAGCTGTAGCGCCGCTGTTTTGCATCGTAGCTGCCTGTCGCGTCGACTGCCGGTGTGCCAGCCTGGTCGTACCAGCGGCGGAACTGGGTGAGATCGACTCCCGACGCATCCTGTATAGCCTGGGCGAACTCCTCGGTGCGCACGGCCTGCCCGTCGTGGCGCTGGAAATAGA
>JANMYN010000485.1:0-2696 GCA_031382195.1 Betaproteobacteria bacterium | reverse complement strand
CGCGGCGCCCTTGTCGCCGCAGCCGGCCAGCACGCAGGCCGCGAGGGCGGCCAACGCCAGGGCCCCTGTGCAACGCGCCGCAGGACGCAGCGGACGGGAGGCGGGGGACACAGGGTCGGGCAGATTCACGTAAGGGTCACTGATAACGCAGCGCGTCGATCGGTTTGAGCCACGCAGCCTTGCGCGCCGGGTAAAAGCCGAAGAATACCCCGACAGCAGCGGCGACCGCAAAGGCAAGGACGATCGATTCGCCGGTGATGGAGACGATGGTGCCCGTGAATTCCATCGCTCCCAGTGCGCCGCCAACACCAAGTGCGACGCCAATGCAGCAGCCGATCACCGAAATGATGATCGCCTCGAACAGGAACTGCAGCAGAATGTCCCGGCGCCGCGCGCCGATCGCCATGCGGATTCCGATCTCGCGGGTGCGTTCGGTCACCGACACCAGCATGATGTTCATGATGCCGATACCGCCGACCAGCAGCGACACCGATGCGATCGCGCCCAGCATCACGGACTTCACCTTGGTGGTTGCGGCGGCCGCGCTGGCCAGCGCGGTCAGGTTGCGGATGCTGAAGTCGCTGTCGGCCCCTTCTGCAATGCGATGACGCGCCCGCAGCAACTCGGTCATGTCGCGCTCGGCCTGTTCCATTTTCTCCGGCGACACGGCCTGCGCCATCATGAAGCGCACCGAACCCTGGAACTGCGACCCGAACAGCTTTTGCAGTGCCGTGGTCACCGGAATAAGAATAGTGTCGTCCTGATCGCGCCCGTCGAGGCTCTGGCCCTTGGCGGCGAGCAGGCCGACAACAACGTAAGGACTGTTGCGGATGCGCAGCGTCTTTCCGACCGGATCCTCGTCCAGGAAGAGATTCTTCGCGACCGTGGCGCCGATCAGCGCGACGCGGTTGGCCGATCGCAGGTCGGTTTCGGTGAACGCGCCGCCGGCCTCCAGGGACCAACTGCGAACGGTCAGATAATCGGGCGTGGTGCCATAAATCTGCGTACTCCAGTTGTTCGAGCCGTAAACGACTTGCGCGGTGCCGGGTTGTGCGGGGGCAACGGCATTGATCGAGGGCAGTTCCGCGATCGCCTGCGCATCGAGCAGCGTGAGGGTCGGCGCGGATCCCGAGCCGACGCGCAGGCCGCCGCTGGTGGAGGCGCCGGACAGAACGATGAACAGATTGCTGCCCATCGAGGCGATCGACGCATTGACCGCCAACTGGGCGCCCTGGCCGATTGCCATCATCGCGACCACGGCGGCCACGCCGATCATCATGCCGAGCATGGTCAGAAACGTCCGCAGGCGATTGGCGCCCATGGCCGACCAGGCTTCGGCAAACATCGCCATGGACATGATCATGCCGGCACGCTTTCGGGTGCAGCGGCCGTGGCACCATCGTGCGCCACGCGGCCGTCGAGGAAGTGCACCAGCCGTCCCGCGTAGGCCGCGATGTCGTGCTCATGGGTCACCAGGACGATCGTGATGCCCTGATTCCGGTTCAGGCTGGTGAACAGTTCCATGATTTCGCGGCCGGTCTGGGAGTCGAGATTGCCGGTGGGTTCATCCGCAAGCAGCAGCGAAGGCTGGTTGGCGAGCGCGCGCGCGATGGCCACGCGTTGCTGCTGACCGCCGGAAATCTGATTCGGAAACGAGCGCAAGTGGCTGCCGAGGCCGACGCGCTTCAGCATTTCGATCGCACGGTCCTGGCGGTCCGCCCGGGACACGCCGGCATACAACAGAGGCAGCGCGACGTTGTCGGTGAGGCGCGCGCGCGGCAGCAGGTTGAATCCCTGGAACACGAAACCGATGGTGCGGTTGCGCAGGACGGCGAGTTGGTCCGAATCCATGTTCCCGGTGTCGTTGCCGTCGAGGAAGTAGCGCCCCTCGGTCGGCTGGTCGAGGCAGCCGACGATGTTCATGAAGGTGGATTTCCCGGAACCGGACGGGCCCATGATGGCGACGAATTCGCCGCGGGCGATGGTCAGGTTCACGTCCTTGAGCACCGGGAAGACGCCGGCCTCGGTCTCGTAGCTCTTGTGCAGGTGCTCGATACGGACGACTGCGTCGCTCATCAGAACATTCTCGTCGGCGAAGCGCCGCGATCCTTCTTGTCGGCCGGCTTGAGGTCTTCCACGACGAGGGCATCGTTCTCGCTGAGAGAGCCGCCCGCCGCCTCGGTGAAACGCCCGTTGCCGATGCCGGCCTGGAACTCGACCGGGGCGATGTCCTCGCCGCGCAGCACATAGACCTGCGGGCCGCTGCGCTTGCGCATCTTGCCGGTGTCGGTTTCCCCGCGCTTGTTGGCGCCCGCCGGACGGAAACGCAGCGCTGCGTTCGGCACCATGAGCACGTCGGACTTGGTCTGGATCACGACGGACAGGTATGCGGTCATTCCGGGGAGCAGGATTTCGTCCGGATTTGCTACCTCGACCACAACGTTGTAGGTGACCACGTTGCTGGCGATGGTCGGATTAAGGCGGATCTGGCGCACCCTGCCGGCGAACGAGCGGTCGGGAAACGCATCGACGCGGAACTGCACGTCCTGGCCGACGCGGATGGAACCGACATCCGCCTCCGCAACGCTCGAATCAATCTGCATCCGTTGCAGGTCCTGCGCGATCTTGAACAGCGTCGGGGTCTGGAAACTGGCCGCCACGGTCTGGCCGACGTCGATCTGCCGGTCCACGACCAC
>JANMYN010000483.1:0-3385 GCA_031382195.1 Betaproteobacteria bacterium | reverse complement strand
CGTGTTCGAAGTACGCAATGCGTGGAAGGCTTTTGGCGGACTTCAGGCGGTGCGCGATATCAGCATTCAGGTCAGGCACGGCGAGATCCTCGGCATCATCGGACCGAACGGCGCCGGCAAGACCACGCTGTTCAATTTGCTGAACGGCTTCATCCGCCCGGACGGCGGCCAGATTCTGCTGGAGGGCAAGGACATCGTCGGGCGGCGGCCTTACCAAATCTGCGCCGCAGGCGTGGGCCGCACCTTTCAGGTTGTCAGGCCGTTCCGTCGCATGAGCGTGCTGGAAAACGTGGTGGTCGGCGCTTATGTCAATGCGGCATCGGACGCAAAGGCGCGCTTGGTGGCGCAAGAGGCCCTGGCCGAGGTCGGGTTGCACGGCGAGTCGCAGCAACTGGCGGGCGCCCTGACCAACAAGCAGTTGCGATTGCTGGAGATTGCCCGCGCGCTGGCCGGCAAACCCAGATTGCTGTTGCTCGACGAAACGCTGGCCGGCCTGGGGGCGGGCGAAGTCGAGGAAGTCATTGCGGTGGTGCGCAAGCTCGCTGCCCGGGGCATCACCATCGTCATCATCGAGCACACCATGCAGGCGATGGTGCGTCTGGTGGATCGCTTCGTCGTACTCAATGAAGGCACGCTGCTGGCCGAAGGGTTGCCCGAAGACATCACCCGCGATACCGCGGTCATCGACGCCTATCTGGGCAAGCGCTGGAGGGTCGCGAATGCTTGAGATCGACGCCCTGAGCGCAGGCTACGGACTGGTGCCGGTCCTGAACGCGGTCACGCTGCGCGTGAAGCCGGGCGAGTTCGCGGCAATCGTCGGCCCGAATGGGGCCGGCAAGACGACGCTGTTCAAAACCATCTCCGGTATCGTGCGGCCGACTTCAGGCCGCATCCGCTTCGAGGGCAAGGATCTGCTGGCGGTAGCGCCTTCGGCGCGGGCGCATCTGGGCATCGCGCACATTCCCGAAGGCCGCCAGGTTTTTGGCTCGCTGACAGTGCTGGAAAACCTGGAGATGGGCGCGTATACCGAAGCCGGCCGTCGCGCGTGGAAGGAAAACCTGGAAAAGGTCTACAGTTGGTTTCCGGTGCTTGCGGAACGCGCGAAGGCGCAGGCAGGCGCGTTATCGGGCGGCCAGCAGCAGATGCTGGCGATTGCGCGCGGCCTTGCGTCATCGCCGAAACTGCTGATGCTCGACGAACCCTCGATGGGCCTGGCGCCGAGCGCCGCCGATGAAATATTCGAACGCATCGTTTCCATCCATGCCGGCTCGGGCCTGACCGTGCTGCTGGTCGAGCAGCGCGTGGCGGAGGCACTGCACTTCGCCGACCGCGGCTACGTGCTCGAGGCCGGACGCGTCGTGCTCGAAGGCAGCCACGACGAACTGAAAAGCAACGACCGGATACGCCAGGCGTATCTCGGCATGTAGCAGTCAACAAGGACGGAGGAGAAATCATGCGCAACACAGTTATCTCGGGAGGAAAACGGACGCGCGGCCTGGTGCTGGCCGCGGCGATGTTGGTCGCAGCGCTGGATGCTTCTGCGCAGACCGGCGAAGTCGAAGTCGGACTGATCGCGCCGATGTCGGGTCCTTACGCCCGCCAGGGCCAGGTCATGAAAATGGCTGCCGACATGGCGATCGAAACCATCAACCGGCAGGGCGGCATCAAATCGCTGGGCGGCGCCAAACTCAAGCTCAGCGTATTCGACGCGGGCGATAGCGTTGAAAAGGCAAAGAACGCGGCACAGCGCATGGTTGCGGATGCGCCGAACCTGGTCGTGGCCACCGGCGCGTATCTGAGCTCGTTTACGCTGGCTGTGACCGAGGTTACTGAGCGCGCCGAGTTGCCGGTCGTGACTTTTTCCTATTCGGACCTGATCACCTCGCGCGGCTTCAAGTACGTATTCCAGACATCCGCGACCGGCGTGCAGCAGGCTGAAGGTTCGTTGCCGGCCTTGCTGGAAATGGCCGAAAAGGCGTCCGGGCAGCGGCCTAAGACCGTCGGCATCGTCATGGACAACACCGCGGCGTCCGTGTCCTTCGTCAAGCCGATGCGAGACCACCAGTTCGAAAAGCTCGGATTGAAATTGGTGGTGGATGAGACCTTTACACCGCCGCTGGCGAATGCCACGCCGCTGATCCAGAAGGTGCGTTCGGCGCGGCCTGACATCCTCATCCTGTTACCCACGGTGATTTCTGACGCAAAATTGCTGCTGGAGAAAATGAACGAATTCGGGCTCGGGCGCGGCAAGCTGCCGACGATCGCGAATGGCGCCGCGATTCTCGATCCGGATCTGCGTAGCAATATGAACATCGACCAGCTCGAGGGTGTGATGGCGGTGGTTGCCGATTGGACGACCAGTGCGCAGAAGGATTTCGTCGCCGAGGTGAAGAAGAAGACTGGCGAACCCTGGCCGACCCAGCACTTTGTTACGACCTACGGCGACATGCTGATCTTCAAGGCAGCCCTGGAAGCCGCCGGCAAGGCCGACCGGGAGGCGGTGGCTCAGGCATTGCGTTCGATGAACCTTAGTGGCGGCGCGGCGAATTTCTTCCCCGGCAACGGCAAGCTGAAGTTCGAAGAGAACGGCCGCAGGGCTGGCGCGAGCCTGCTGATCGTGCAATGGCAAAAAGGCGTGCCCATCACCGTGTATCCGGCCAAGGACGCGATCGCCCCGCCCATTTGGCCCAGGCCTTAGCGGAAGAAAAGTAATCATTTAAGCCAAGAACAACGCTCACCGCAGATACCCTACGTGTGTAGCACGTCGGGTATCTGCGGTGAGCGCTTTGAATGTCGTAGCATTGACTTACTTCAGGAGATAAAGAAATGAACGACGAATTGTTCGAACGAGGTCTCAAGATCCGCAAGTCCGTGCTCGGTGCGGAATTCGTGGAAAAATCCATCGCCGCGGCCGACGACTTCAACATGCCGATGCAGAGGCTGACGACGGAATACTGCTGGGGCGCGGTCTGGGGAAGGGAAGAGTTGCCGAAGAAAACCCGCAGCATGCTGAACCTGGCGATGCTCTGCGCGCTGAACCGGCCGCACGAACTGAAGATGCACATCGGCGGCGCATTGCGTAACGGCGTGACCCGGAACGAAATCCGCGAGGTGTTGCTGCAGGTCGCCATTTACTGCGGCATCCCTGCCGGCGTGGACGCTTTTCGCGTCGCAAAGGAAACCTTCGCCGAATTCGATCGGGGCGAGAAAAAATAAGGAACGACGCACACCGCAAAGGACGCCAAGGACGCGAAGGAAATGCAAGAACAAAGAAATATCCGGTCCAATGATCGTTATTTACTCGAGTATTGCCTTGTCTTCCCTTCGCGTCCTTGGCGTCCTTTGCGGTGAAAGATTGTGAATGGGAGTTTTTAACATATGACTG
>JANMYN010000426.1:0-4482 GCA_031382195.1 Betaproteobacteria bacterium | reverse complement strand
GGCTTCAACAGCAAATTCTATGAGACCAACGATGAGGTCGGCCGCTCGATCAAGGACTGTCTGACTCCGCTGTTCGGAGACTATCGCGTCATGCCGGCGATCTCGTCGGCGCAATGGGCTGGCTCGGCGTTGCCGATCTATGCCGCCACGAAGACCATCGACGGGATCCACCTGGCCGGCGGCGGCATCATCGCCCACCCGGGAGGCACCGCTGCCGGCGTGCGCAGCATGCAGCAGGGCTGGGAAGCAGCACTTGCCGGCGCGACGCTGGAAGGATACGCTCAGGCGCATCCTGAACTTCGGGCGGCGATCGAAAAATTCGGAGGCCGTAGCTGATGGCGATCGGTTCGAATCTGCTGCTCGCCTTCTACGGCGACGATTTCACCGGGTCCACCGACGCGATGGAGGCGCTCGCCCTGTCGGGATTGCGCACCGTGCTGTTCCTGTCGCCGCCCACGCCAGAGTTCCTGCAGCAGAGGTTTCCCAATCTGCGCTGCATCGGCGTAGCCGGCACCAGCCGCGCGATGTCCCCGGCTGAAATGGACGCTCAGCTCGAGCCGGTCCTGCGCGAGCTGTGGTCGTTGGACGCGCCGCTCACGCACTACAAAGTGTGTTCGACCTTCGATTCTGCGCCCGAGGTGGGCAGCATCGGCCATGTGGCGGACCTGGTGCGCCGCGCACTCACCGCCGGCCGGACCATGTCGGTGCTGGCCGGTGCGCCGCCGTTGCGGCGTTACACGATCTTCGGCAACCACTTCGCGGCGGCGGGAGATGACGTGTTCCGGCTCGACCGGCATCCGACCATGTCGCGCCATCCGGTGACTCCCATGCACGAGGCCGACCTGCGCGTGCACCTGTCGCGCCAGACGCAGGCCACTATCGGATTGATGAGTCTGCCCGAGCTGGCGGGCGACGACGGCAGCGTGGATGCGAACCACGCACGCAAACTGGAGAGCAAACCCGACCTGCTTCTCTACGACTGCGCCGACGACCAGGACCTGCGCACGGTCGGCCGGCTGATCTGGGAGCAGGCCCGGCATGCACAGCATTTCGCGATCGGATCTTCCGGTGTCGAATATGCGCTCGCAGCGCACTGGCGCGCGAGCGGCGTGATCCCGGCGGCGCGCGCGAAGTTTGCGCCGGTAACGGCGGTGAAGCAGCTTTTGGTGGTATCCGGCAGCGCGTCTCCGATGACGGCAGCCCAGATTCAATGGGCATCCGACAATGGCTTCGACTGCATCCGCGCACCAACCGAAGAACTGTGCCGCCCTCAGGGGACGGAGACCACGGCCCGCGTGTTGTCCGAGCGTGCCCACGCCTCTTTGTCTGCCGGGAAGAGCGTGGTGGTGTACACCGCCGCCGGCCCGGACGATCCGACTATTCGAGCGACCCGCGACGCCCTGGGGGCGGGTTCGGGTGTCAGTTCGGGTAACACGGCAAGGATTCTTGGCACTGCGCTCGGACGGATCGCACGCGACCTGCTGGCGCGTACCGGCCTGCGGCGCGTGGTTGTGGCAGGCGGAGACACGTCGAGCTATGCCACGCAGGAACTGGGATTGTACGGGCTGGAAATGCTTGCCGAACTGACGCCGGGCGCTCCGCTGTGCCGCGGCTATTCGGAAGACCCGAAGTTCGACGGCATCGAGATCGCGTTGAAGGGTGGCCAGATGGGCAAGGCAAATTATTTTGGCATGGCGCGAGGAGATCGCTAAAGGTTCAGCGCTTGTCGCTTTCGCAGGTAATCAATTTGAATTTCAACACGGAGGCAGCATCATGAAGAAAGTCGCAGTTCTTGGCGCGGGCGGCAAGATGGGTTACCGCGTATCGGCGAATCTGAGGGGTGCGCCCTACCAGGTGAGCCACATCGAGGTCAGCGAAGCAGGACGCGACCGGCTCAAGGCACTGGAAATTACCTGCGTCGACGCAGATCGTGCGCTGCCCGAGGCGGACGTGGTGATCCTTGCGATACCGGACAATATGATCCACAAGGTCACCGCAAAGCTGGTCGACAAGTTCAAGCAAGGGGCGACCCTGATCGCGCTCGATGCGGCGGCACCGTTCGCCGGTCATTTGCCCGAGCGCGCGGATCTGACGATCTTCGTCGCGCATCCCTGTCATCCGCCCATCTTCAACGACGAAACCGACCTGGAGGCGAAGCGCGACTACTTTGGCGGCCTCAAGGCCAAGCAGGCGATCGTGTGCGCGCTGCTGCGCGGCGACGAGAAGAATTTCGCGGTAGCTGAAGATGTGTCCAAGCGCATGTACGCGCCCGTCATGCGCTCGCATCGGGCCACCGTGGATCAGATGGCGATTCTCGAGCCGGTCCTGTCGGAGACTATCTGCGCCACCTGCCTCACCATCATTCGCGAAGCGACGGACGAAGCGGTGCGCCGCGGCGTGGCAGAAGAGGCTGCGCGGGACTTCATCCTCGGCCACCTCAATGTCGAACTGGCGATTCTGTTCGATCAGCTTCCCGGGGTCAGGATGTCGGACGCGGCCAACAAGGCGGTGGAGCGAGCGAAAAAGGAGATCTTTGCGCCGGACTGGAAGAAGGTGTTCGAGCGCGACGCCATCGCCGAGAACATCCGCATGATCACGTCGGTTTGACAAGGGGGAGGCCCAGATGCTGAAAACGGAAGTCGCAAAAGGTAAAGGCGGCCGCGTGATCCTGATGGACTCGATCACGAAGGTCACGCCCGAGGATAACGGCGCCATCGTCGTGTGCGCGTCACACGGCGGCACCAGCTCGGGAGAGTTCGCACTGGAAGTGCCGCTCAAGGCGGTGATCTTCAACGACGCCGGAGTGGGCAAGGATAACGCCGGCATCGCAGCGCTGGACATGCTGCAGAAGCGCGGGGTCGCCGGAGCGACGGTGGCGCATACCAGCGGGCGCATCGGCGATTCGATGGACATGTGGGAAAACGGGGTACTGTCCCACGTAAATGCAGCCGGAAAAGCCGCGGGGCTCGCGCCCGGGGCGCGCGTGCGAGCAGTACTTACGCAACTGGTGTCGCGCTAAATACCGAGGGGGATCCCGATGGCCGCCGACCCCCGACACAAGTATTGTCCGCTGCTGGAAGGCCTCGAGCGCGCGGTGGCGCGCGATGGGAAAGCCATCGGACTCACTGACGCGGATCTGCGCGGCCGCAGATCCGCGTGGCCCACTGCACACTAAGAGACACAGAAGATGGAACCCCACTCCGAGTTTGCCGATCCCCAGGCTGTCCTCACACCGCGCGCAGGGGCGCCGAAATGGCTGGTGGCCCTGGAAGCCGCAGCCGGGAGCGCCGTCGAAGCCGTTGCCGCCCTGCTTGTCGTGGCCGAAGTTGTCGTCCTGTTCGCAGGCGTGATGTCGCGCTACGTCTTCCACCGGCCGCTGCTCTGGTCGGACGAACTCGCGTCAATCCTGTTCCTTTGGCTGGCGATGCTGGGCGCAGTGGTGGCGTTGCGCCGAAGCGAACACATGCGCATGACCGCCATCGTGGGCAAAGTATCGCCGCCCGTGCGCGCATTCCTCGATGTGCTGGCCATTGCCGCGGCACTGGTCTTTCTTGCGCTCATCGTGTATCCCGCCTACGAGTTCGCCCACGACGAGTTGGTCATCACCACGCCGGCGCTGGAGATTACCAATGCCTGGCGCGCCGCCGCGCTTCCCGTGGGCAGCGCGCTCATGCTCATGATCGCCCTCATGCGGCTGCTGGAAGCGGGAAGCTGGCGCGTCATCTTCGGTGCGCTGGCGGTGATCGCGGTCGGCATCGGCATCCTCGTGGCGCTGCAGCCCATACTCTTCGAACTCGACAACGAGAACCTGCTGATCTTTTTCGTCGGGATTGTCGCGCTCAATGTGTTTGCCGGCGTGCCGATTGCCTTTGCCTTCGGGCTCGCCACGTACGGGTACCTGGCGATTACCACCATGATCCCGATGACGGCGATCGTCGGCCGTATGGACGAAGGCATGTCACACCTGATCCTGCTCTCGGTTCCGTTGTTCGTTTTTCTCGGCCTGCTGATCGAAATGACCGGGATGGCGCGGGCGATGATCGGTTTCCTCGGCAGCCTGCTGGGTCACGTGCGCGGCGGCCTTCACTACGTGCTGGTGGGCTCGATGTATCTGGTGTCGGGCATCTCCGGCTCCAAGGCAGCCGATATGGCGGCGGTCGCCCCGGACCTGTTTCCGGAGATGCAGCGGCGCGGAGCGAAGAAGGGCGATCTGGTAGCGCTGCTCTCCGCGACGGGTGCGCAGACCGAGACCATTCCTCCCAGCCTGGTGCTGCTCACGATCGGATCGGTGACGGGTGTGTCGATCGCCTCACTGTTCACCGGCGGCATGCTCCCTGCGGTTGTGCTGGGGCTGACGTTGTGCGCGTTGGTATGGTGGCGCTATCGCAACGAGGACCTGTCGCACGCGCAACGCGCGAGCGGCGCGCAGATCCTGCGCAGCCTGCTGATCGCGGCGCCGGCGATTGCCCTGCCGTTCGTGAT
>JANMYN010000351.1:0-6401 GCA_031382195.1 Betaproteobacteria bacterium | reverse complement strand
CAGGAACTGCCCGATCAGCGCCTTGCCTTGCGGCGTGTGGGTGACTTCGGGATGAAATTGCAGGCCATAGAATCCGCGGGCTTCATCAGCCATGCCTGCGATCGGCGTCGCGGCGTTGCTGGCGATGACCTTGAAACCTGGTGGCAACGCGTTGACCTTGTCGCCGTGGCTCATCCACACATCGAGCAGTCCATGGCCCTCGGCATTGCGATGGTCTTCGATACCCTCCAGCAGCTTGGAATGGCCGCGTGCCCGGACTTCGGCGTAGCCAAATTCACGCACCAGTCCGTTTTCGACCACGCCTCCAAGCTGCGCCGCCATGGTCTGCATGCCATAACAGATGCCCAGAACCGGGACACCGAACTCGAATACCAGTTGCGGGGCGCGCGGTGTGCCGCTCTCGGTGACCGAGGCGGGGCCTCCGGAAAGGATGATCCCCCTGGGCATGAAGCTGCGCAGGAATTCGTCATTGACATCGTAGGGATGCAGTTCGCAGTAAACGCCGGCCTCGCGCACGCGGCGCGCAATCAACTGGCTGTATTGGGCGCCGAAGTCGAGTATCAGAACCTTATCGTGCATCGCAAATGGGGGCTACACGGCAAAACGGGTGAATTGGTCGGGAAAACCAGGCGCGGGCAAACTGCGATCTCTAGCCGAGCCTCACAGGTCAGTCCACATGGTAGTTCGGTGCTTCCTTGACGATTTGGACGTCATGCACGTGGGATTCGCGCACGCCTGCGGTCGTGATCTGCACGAACTCGGCGCGTTCCTTCACGGCTTCGATCGTGGGGCAGCCAATATAGCCCATCGCGGACCGAAGGCCGCCCATTAACTGTTGCATAACCTGGACGACGCTGCCCTTGTAGGGCACGCGCCCCTCAACGCCTTCCGGCACCAGCTTGTCCGCACTGTCTTCATCGTCCTGAAAATAGCGGTCACTCGATCCTTGTTGCATGGCCGCGATCGAACCCATGCCGCGGTAGGTCTTGTAGGAACGGCCTTGAAAGAGTTCGATTTCGCCGGGTGCTTCCTCGGTACCTGCGAACAAGCCGCCCAGCATCACCGAATCGGCGCCTGCGGAGATGGCCTTGGCGATGTCGCCGGAATAGCGGATGCCGCCGTCGGCGATCATTGGTACCCCGGTTCCCTTGAGTGCAGCGGCAACGTCGTGGATCGCCGTAATCTGTGGAACGCCCACACCCGCGACGATGCGCGTCGTGCAGATCGAGCCGGGGCCGATACCGACCTTGACGCCGTCCGCGCCCTGATCGAGAAGAGACTTTGCAGCCCCTGTGGTCGCGATGTTTCCACCAATCACTTGCGCAGTGGGGTAGGTACGCTTGATCCAGCGCACGCGGTCAAGCACGCCTTGCGAGTGCCCATGTGCGGTATCGACGATCAGCACGTCCGCGCCGGCTTCGATCAGGAGCCCGACTCGCTCTTCCGTGCCCTCGCCAACCCCGACGGCAGCGCCCACGCGCAATCGCCCCAGTTGATCCTTGCTGGCGTAGGGGTGTTCGGAGGATTTCAGAATGTCCTTTACGGTAATCAGGCCGCGCAATTCGAAATTTTCATTGATGACCAGAACCCGCTCCAGCCGGTGCTGATGCAGCAGGCGCATCGCTTCTTCGATGCTGGCCCCTTCCTTAACCGTCACCAGCCTGTCGCGCGGCGTCATGATGTTCTTAACCGGCTGATCGAGATTGCTTTCGAAGCGCAGATCGCGGTTGGTGACAATGCCGACGACCTTTGCCGCTTCGACCACGGGCAGGCCGGAAATGCGATGCTGATGAATGAGATTCAGCACGTTGCGCACAGTCATGTCGGGAGGGATAGTAATCGGGTCCTTTACGACGCCACTTTCGAATCGCTTGACCTTGGCGACTTCGGCAGCCTGCGCCTTGGGCAGCATATTTTTGTGGACGATGCCGATACCGCCCTCCTGTGCCATGGCTATGGCGAGACGCGCTTCCGTGACCGTATCCATGGCCGCGGAAATTAGCGGTATGTTCAGGGCGATGTTTTTGGTCAAACGCGTCGTCAGGCTGACGTCGCGCGGCAGAACGGTCGAATGGGCAGGAACCAGCAAAACGTCATCGAAGGTGAGCGCCTTTTTCAGGACTCGCATGCTTTTGATCCTTCACAAAGACGCCATTATACAGACCGGGTTTCGAGCGGTAAATCCAGCAACCGGCGAGGTTTGTACGTTGACCGCGGGGTCGTCAGCGGCTATGGTTGCCTGCCCGATTAATTATCGCCATGCGCGGTAAACAAATGCGCCCCCTCAAGCGTTGGATGCTCGTGATCCTGATCACTCTGCTGCCTGCTGTCGTCACAGGCGAAACGCCGGACGCTTCCAGTGCCGAAGTCGCGATCGCCGAAGCCGCGGCAGCCGTGGAACAGGCCAGTATCCGGCGCGCCTTGTGGACCACCGCAGAAGCGGCATTGCGCAGGGCGCGCCTCGCGCTGCAGGAGGGCAATGTGATGAAGGCAATCGAAGAGGCGCGCATTGCGCAGAAGCATTCCGAGCTCGGAATTGCCCAGAAAGACTATCCACTTTTTCGTTGATCGCCGAGGAGAGCATCGAGTATGCAACGCAATCTCACTAAACCGCTGCTGCTGGCGATATTGGGCGGCGTATGGCTCATATCGGCCCCGTCAGGTGCCGAAACCTACAAATGGACCGACGCCGAAGGAAAGGTCCACTACTCCGACCAGCCACCCCCGGCGAACGTTAAGGAACCGGTGACGATCAGCCCGCGCAAAACATCTGCGCCGAAGACATCTGCCTCGCCCGCCGCCGGCGAGAAGGGCGCAGAGGCAGTCAAACCGAAAACTTACGTGGAACAGGAAGCGGAGTTCAGAAAACGTAAGGTCGAAGCTGCCGAGCGCGAAGCTGCTGAAAAGAAAAAGACCGAAGAGGCGGCGGAGAAGAAGCAAAACTGCGACCTTGCCCGCGCACAGTTGAAAAATCTCCAGTCGGGCGGAAGAATAGCCCGCACCAACGCCCAGGGCGAGCGTGAATATCTGAACGATGCCCAGATCGCTCAGGAACTGGAGCGTGCAAAGAAAACCACCGAAGGCTGGTGCAAGTAATCGAGTAAATCGCTCTCATCGGCGCGTTCCCGATGCGCGCTGCTGTCTGGCCCGCTGGCGCCTCGCCTGCTTTGGCTCCGCCACCAGTTCCCGGTAGATTTCCACACGGTCGCGGTCGCGCAGCGGAGTATCGGGCAACACGGCTGCACCCCACACGCCGATGCGAATCCCCGCGAATGACTTTCCGGGCAGGATTTCGTGCAAGCGCGAGGCGGCGAGCGCATCTGCGACCGTAGCTCCTTCCGGCAATTCCAGCCCGACGATCGTCTGTGAGTCCGGCAACGCATAAACTATTTCCACCCGGAGCTTCATCGTTTACCGTAAACCTGCAGCGCGCGTTTGACAAACGCGTCCACGAACGTGCTGGCAATGAAATTGAATACCGGTCCTACGAGTTTTTCCACCAGCTTGCTGGAAAACTCGTAGTGAAGGCGAAATTCGATCTTGCAGGCATCGTCCCCAAGCGCCTTGAAGCGCCAGCTGCCGTCGAGATGGCGGAAAGGCCCGTGCAGCAGGCTCATTTCGATCAGTTGCGGCGGATTGGCTCGATTTTCGGTCGAGAACCGTTGTTTAAGTCCGCGAAAATCGATGGTGATAGCGGCGCGGGTGATTTCACCTTCGCACTCGAGGATTTCGGTGCCGCTGCACCACGGTAGAAATTCGGGATAGGCGGTCAGATTCTCCACCAGCGCGTACATTTGCGCGGCGGAATACTCGATCAGCACGGATTTTTCCACCAGCGCCATCAGATACGTCCGAATGTTCGCGGAAGCGTTGGTAAAATACACGACCCGTAGCAAAAACTCACGTTGTCATGAGCATCGTTCAGAACAAGAAGGCTTTTCACGACTATTTCGTTGAAGAACGTTTCGAGGCCGGTGTCGTGCTCGAAGGCTGGGAGGTCAAATCTATTCGCGCCGGGCACGTGCAGATAAAGGAAGCCTATGTAGTCGTCAAGAGTGCCGAGCTTTTTCTGATTGGCTGCCATGTGACGCCATTGACGGCTGCGTCGACGCATGTGCAGGCAGACCCTACCCGCACGCGCAAGCTGCTGCTTCATTCCGAAGAAATCCGCAAGCTGATCGGCAAGGTCGAGCGCGCCGGCTATACCCTCGTTCCGCTCGACCTGCATTACACCCGCGGACGTATCAAGCTGGAAGTCGGCCTCGCCAAGGGCAAGAAGCAGCATGACAAGCGAGAAGCAGAAAAAGACAAAGACTGGAAGCGTGAGCAACAACGCCTGATGAGGCGAAAAGCGTAGCGCTTATTTTCACCGAACGCAGATACCTTACGTGCGTAGTACGTTGGAGTACCCATTCAGGCACGGAGAACACAGAGGGGACAGAGAAGAACAGAATCGGACGGGTCATTTGGCAGATGTTTCGACGTCGACCAACTCGAGCCAGCCGCTATACGGTCTTCCTTATCTGAATGGTTTTCTCCGTGTCCTCTGGTTTTCCTCTGTGCCTCCGTGTCAGGTGTAAGCCTTAGAGTCAAGAATAATTCAGCCCCATCGCGTTGCGAACGTCGCGCATCGTTTCAACGGCAAGTTTATGTGCGCGATCGCAGCCCTCGGCAATGATGTTGCGCATCAGCGTCGGATCATCCAGATAAATCTGTGCCCGTTCTCGCATCGGTTCCTGTTCCTTGAGCACGGCGTCGATCACAGGCTGCTTGCATTCCAGACAGCCGATGCCTGCGCTCGTGCAACCCTTGCGCACCCAGTCCCGCGTGGTATCGTCCGAATAGACCTTGTGAAACTCCCATACCGGGCATTTGTCCGGATCGCCGGCATCAGAGCGCCGCACCCGCGCCGGATCAGTAGGCATGGTACGAATTTTTTTGCTCACGCTTTCGGCATCCTCACGCAGCGTAATGGTGTTGTTATAAGACTTGGACATTTTCTGACCGTCGAGCCCGGGCATTTTCGACGCTGCAGTGAGCAGGGCATGCGGCTCCGAGAGAATCATCTTGCCGCCGCCTTCAAGAAAACCGAACAGCCGCTCGCGGTCGCCCATGGAAAGGTTTGCGGCTTCCTCTAGCAGGGCCTTGGCCGCGGCCAGCGCTTCATCGTCTCCCTGCTCCTGGTAGCGCGTGCGCAATTCCCGGTAAAGCTTCCCGCGTTTTACACCCAGCTTTTTCACCGCGGCTTCCGCTTTTTGTTCGAATCCCGCTTCCCTTCCATAGACGTGATTGAAGCGGCGTGCGATTTCCCGGGTGAACTCGATATGTGGAACCTGGTCATCGCCGACCGGCACACGATTCGCGCGATAGATCAGGATGTCCGCGCTCTGCAGCAGCGGATAGCCGAGAAAGCCGTAGGTCGAGAGATCCTTGTCGGTGAGTTTTTCCTGCTGATCCTTGTAGGTTGGGACACGTTCCAGCCAGCCAAGCGGCGTGATCATTGACAGCAGCAGGTGCAGTTCAGCGTGCTCGGGCACCTGCGACTGGATGAATAGCGTGGCCTGCGAGGGATCCACGCCTGCGGCCAGCCAATCGACCAGCATGTCCCATACATTCTGTTCGATGATTTCCGGCGTGTCATAGTGCGTGGTCAGAGCGTGCCAGTCGGCCACAAAGAACAGGCATTGGAATTCGTGCTGCAGCTTCACCCAGTTTTTCAGCACGCCATGGTAATGCCCGAGATGCAGGCTGCCAGTGGGGCGCATTCCGGACAGTACGCGATCGACAAACATTGAAGTCCTCAGTTAAGTCCAAATAGCCAGCCGATGTTGAACAACGAGGCGAGCAGCCCGATGAATCCGGCGATAAGGGGCCACATTACTTTCCCCAGCACACCCAGCAGCATCAGCACCAGCAGGATGATCATGCCAAAGGGTTCGACCCTTGCGAACCGGTACCCCAGTTTGGGCGGCAGCAAACTTACCGCAATTCGTCCGCCATCGAGCGGTGGCAGCGGCAGCAAGTTGAGCACCATCAGAACTGCGTTGACGAGGATGCCGCCGCGCGCCATCAGTAGTAGCGGCTCGGTAAAGTAATTCGGCGGAAGGCCTTGCATTGCTTTGATCACAAATGCCCAGAGGACCGCCATCAGCAGGTTTGCTCCCGGCCCAGCGGCGGCGACCCAGAGCATGTCCCGCTTGGGATTGCGCAACCGTCCGAAGTTGACCGGAACCGGTTTTGCCCACCCGAACGCGTATTTCCCCTGGCTGGCAATCAATATCAATACCGGAATCACGATCGTGCCCATCGGATCAATGTGACGGATCGGATTGAGCGTGATGCGTCCGGCCTCATGCGCGGTCGGGTCGCCAAAATGCCTGGCCGCGTACCCATGCGCCGCT
>JANMYN010000340.1:0-2867 GCA_031382195.1 Betaproteobacteria bacterium | reverse complement strand
ATTACCGCGCGATATCCGGCAATGTTCGCCATCGAGCTCAGCGCATCGAGCTTCTGGGCGCGCGAGATACGCGGCACCGCGTCCATCGCGATCACTGTGGCGCGACGTGCCTTCAGCAGTTCCATCAGATCCGGATTCTGCGCCGGCCAGATGAAGCTAAGCAGCGTGCCCCCTTCGCGCAATAGTTCCGATTCATGTACACCGAGTTTCGGGTGTTTCTCGGGCGCGCGTACTTTTAACACGATGTCTGACTGGGCCCAGAGCGCGCGCGGTTCCGTCACGATCCCGGCGCCGGCCGCGCGGTAAGCCTCGTCGGAGAACTGCGCGCCCTCGCCAGCACCCGCTTCGATCGCCACCGCATAGCCCAGCTTGACAAGCTGTCCGACCGTTTCCGGCGTGGCCGCGACACGCTTCTCGCCTGTGTGAACTTCCTTGGGAATACCGATTTTCATTTTGTTGCGCTCTCCAGTCGTATCCAGCGGTCAATCATCGATGCTTGTACTTGGCCAGTTCGAGCTTGCCGATCTGGTTGCGATGCACTTCGTCCGGACCGTCCGCGATGCGCAGCAGGCGCGCGAGGGCATAGGCCACGCCGATGCCGTAATCGTTGCTGAGCCCGGCGGCGCCGAAGGCCTGGATCGCCCAGTCTACAACCTTGCACGCCATGTTCGGCACGGCCACCTTGATCATGGCAATTTCCGCCTTGGCACCCTTGTTGCCCACAGTATCCATCATGTAAGCGGCATGAAGCGTAAGGAAGCGGCTCTGGGCAATGGCAATTCGCGATTCGGCGATGCGCTCAAGCGTCACGGTTTGCTCAGCGATCGGCTTGCCGAAAGTTACCCGATTCAGCGTGCGCTTGCACATCGCTTCAAGCGTACGCTCCGCGAGCCCGATCAGGCGCATGCAGTGATGGATGCGCCCCGGTCCGAGCCGTCCCTGCGCAATTTCAAAACCGCGACCCTCGCCCAGCAAAATATTCGAGGCAGGCACGCGCACGTTCTTGAACAGCACTTCACCCGTTCTGTCCGGCATGCCGTAGTAGCCGAACACGGGCAACGCACGCTGCACGTCTACGCCGGGGGTGTCGCGAGGCACCAGAATCATCGACTGCTGTTTGTGCCGATCGGGATTGTTCGCGTCCGTCTTGCCCATGAAAATGAAAATCTTGCAGCGCGGATCGACCGAACCGGTCGCATACCATTTGCGCCCATTGATCACATAGTCATTTCCATCGCGCAAGATGGAAGACTCGATATTCGTCGCATCGCTGGAAGCGACCCCCGGTTCCGTCATGGCAAAACAGGAACGGATTTCCCCGGCGAGCAAAGGCCCCAGCCATTTTTTCTTGTGCTCTTCCGAACCGTAGCGGGCCAGCACCTCCATGTTGCCGGTATCGGGAGCGGCGCAATTGAAGGCTTCGGGCGCCAGCAGAGAACGGCCCATGATTTCGCACAGCGGCGCATATTCGAGATTGGTCAGTCCGGCACCGTGCTCCGAATGCGGCAGGAACAGGTTCCACAGGCCCGCGGCCTTGCCCTTGAGCTTGACCTCTTCTATTACCGGCGCGATCTGCATCGGCCCGACTTCCTCGGAGTCGCGGAAAAAGCGATCTTCGTTCGGATAGATATGCTCGTCCATGAAGGCGAGCAGGCGTTTCTGCAGATCTTTCACTTTCTGCGGGTGTTCGAAATCCATGACTTGCCCCTGTTCTTCTTATTCATGTCGCGCCGGCCTGTGAACCGAAATCAGAAATTCCGGCCGCAAGCGCGGGGACGCCCCTTGCCTGACCGAAAGCAAAACGCCGACGAAGTGCGCATTTTACTACTCGCCGCATGCGCGCAGCAGCAAATCCGGGCGCGAGCGAGTGTAGAGCTTCAGCCTGTTTGAAACTTATGCGTCGAAAAAACTCCTTCCTCAGCCAAAAAAACTCCTTCCCTCGCTTGCGGGGGTGGGGATGGGGGCATGCTTGCCGTGCAATTGCAAAATTCACCCCCCACCCTACCCTGCTGCGCTTCAAGTGTTCCCTTGTCCCCCGCACCCTGGAGAAATAGTCCAGGAAACCGTCCTTGCAGAAGGCAGGATCACGATCAGCGAGTTCGCAAATTCGAATGAACCCTCACGATTTCCCAATTTAAAAAGACCCTCGGTGGGTCTGTGGTTCATTAAGAGGGAGGGATTGTGCCGGTCCTCGTCCCGTCATCCCTCGCCGCGGGCGAGGGACCGCAGCCGCAAGAAAGAATTGTAGTTCCGGCATAACCTGAAGGTTAGCCTTCACTGAAACGCGCGACAAAACTGCGCGTTTTCCCACGAAGCAGTGCTTCGCGGTCGAGCCAGGGGGTTCGAATGAGCCCTCCGCACCTCGCCAATTAAAAAAGACCCACAAGGGGTCTTTTTTAATTGGCGGAGAGGGAGGGATTCGAACCCTCGATACGGGTTTAAGCCCATATAACGCCTTAGCAGGGCGCCACCTTCGGCCACTCGGTCACCTCTCCGGGATTGATCAATGTACCAGTATCGTCAAGTCAGCTGGCTATCCGCGTCACCCGTGGCCGCAGGTGGCGCCAAGCGCCAGCCAACTATATGTTCATGCGCCCAGAGGGCGCATATGGCCAATCGGTCACCATTCGCCAGTTCTACCGGCGTACTCACATTATCGATGGTGGCCTCCAAGCCAACGGGCCGAAGGATATCACCTCATCCCTTCCCTGTCAGCCGGACTCTCGTCTCAAGCCGCGGCCTTTGCTATAATTCGCCCCGCTTTAATGCGCCCGTAGCTCAGTTGGATAGAGTACTTGGCTACGAACCAAGGGGTCGTGGGTTCAAATCCTGCCGGGCGCGCCAGATACTTCAAACGGTTAGATGCG
>JANMYN010000321.1:0-4151 GCA_031382195.1 Betaproteobacteria bacterium | reverse complement strand
CGCCGGTGTGGCGGTTCCCCAGTTCTTGTCGCGGATCAGGAAACCCACCGCGCGCAGCACCTCGACGCCGCTGACCCTGAGATAGCGGAGCTGGCCGTTTTCGAATTCAACCGAGAGCGGACCCGCGGTCAGGACGTGTCCCGGCGTGTCGGGTTGTTCGGTGCCGCAGAGGGCGATCGCTTTTGATACTGGGGGTGCCTTCATGATCATCTTCCTTTTGCAGAGGTATTTGTCTAGCGGGCGCTTTGCGGTCGTCACGCTCGTTATGGGCAAAGCCCGGTATCCCTTCACGGGGCACGGCCTCACAGAACCCGTTCCGTCGAGGGTTCTATGAGAACCGCGCGGTTCATGTCGATCGCCAAATCGATCTTCTGGTGGATCCCGGTCGCGTCGTGTGCCTGCAGTTCCGCATTTACATGCGTGTTGCCGAGTTTGAATGTGACGTAGGTGCGGGAGCCGGTGGGCTGCTGCAACTCGATGGTTGCGGTATGGAAGGCCAATCCGCTGCGCGCGTCGCCGGGATGTGCGCGGACCATGTGCTCCGGGCGCAAACCGAGAGTCACAGGCTGGTCGCGCCGGTCCGAAAGTTTCGCAGCGCGGTCGGGCGGCAGCGGTATTGTCGGACCGTTCTCCAGTCTGACGGCGAGGCCATCGCCTTCTCCCACGAAGCGCCCATTGATGAAGTTCATCGAAGGCGACCCGAGAAAACCGGCGACGTACTTCGTGGCGGGCCGCTCGAACAGATCCAGCGGCGCACCGGCCTGCTCGATGACGCCGTCGCGCAACAGCACGATGCGATCGGCCATGGTCATCGCTTCGATCTGATCATGGGTGACATAAATCATGGTCTTGCCCAGTTCCTGGTGCAGGCGCTTGATCTCGCCGCGCATCTCGTCGCGCAGTTGCGCATCGAGGTTCGACAGCGGTTCGTCGAACAGGTAGAGCCGGGCATTGCGCACGATCGCGCGGCCGATGGCGACGCGCTGCAGTTGCCCGCCGGAGAGCTGGCGCGGATAACGCTTGAGCAGGTGAGTGATACCCAGCATGTTCGCCGCGGCAGTGACCTTTGGCTCGATTTCCGCTTTCGGCGTCTTGCGCGAGCGCAGTCCGAAAGCGATATTGTCGAACACCGTCATATATGGATACAGCGCGTAATTCTGGAAGACCATTGCGATGTCGCGGTCGCGCGGAGGCAGATGATGTACGGGCGCGCCGCCGATCTCGATGCTGCCCTGATCCGCATCCTCCAGGCCGGCAATGGTCCGCAGCAACGTGCTCTTTCCGCAACCTGATTGGCCGACCAGCACGGTGAACTCGCCTTCGGGAATTTCCAGGTCGATGCCGCGCACGGCGTGGACGGAGCCGTAGTATTTGTGCAGGGCTGTAATTTTTAGATCTGCCATTTTAAGAATCCGTGAATGGTGAACAGTGATCAGTGAACGGTAGAGGCTTCCGAGCCCCCAAAAACTTCCGAACCCTTCCTCTGTTCACCGTTCACTGTTTGCTGTTCACAAGGTTGTTACCCCTTCACCGCTCCCAGCGATATGCCCCGCACCAGATAGCGCTGCATGAACGCCACCGCTATGAAAATCGGCAGCGTGCCGAGCACAGACATCGCGGAAATCTTGGCCCAGAAGTTCGACTGCCCGCCGAAGTAATGGGTGATCTGCACCGTGTACGTCGTGGCTTCGGTGCGGGTCAGCACCAGCGCAAACAGGAAGTCGTTCCAGGCGAAAACGAACGTGAAGATCGCGGTCGCGAACAGTCCGGCGCGACACATGGGGAAGACCACCTTCCAGATGACCTGCCAACGGGTGCAGCCATCCACCAAGGCGGACTCCTCCAGCGCCTGCGGGATATCGAGGATGTAGCCGCGCATCATCCAGATCACATAGGGCAGGTTGAATGCGGTGTAGAGCAATATTATTCCGACGTAGGTATCGACCAGATGCAGCCAGACGAACAGCAGAAAAATCGGGAATACCACGGCGATCGGCGGGATCATGCGCTGCGAAATGATCCAGTTGGCCAGATGCTCGCCACCGGTCCTGAAGCGGGCCAGCGAGTAGGCGCAAATGGTGCCAAGGAACATGGCAATCACCGTGCTCGATCCGGCGACTACCAGGCTGTTCCATACCGTGACTGCGTCGCCGTCCCTGAACAGAACCGCATAGTTATCGAAATGGATCTGTCCCGGATACCACTTCGGCGGAAATGAGTAGATTTCCTCCGGTGTCTTGAAGGAGATCATGAACAACCAGTAGATGGGAAACACAAAGACCAGCGTGACGGCGCCGGCAGCTGCAAGTCGCAGGACCGTCCGCATTCTGGCGCGCTGTTGCACGGTCATCGTTTCACCTGGACAGTTCCACCCGCTTCAATGCCAGCATCACCACAATCGAGAGCAGGATGATGACCAGGAAAGCAACGGCAGCGGTGTAACTGGTTTCAAACTGCTGGAAGCCTTTGACGTAGGTAAACATCGAAATTGTCTCCGTCATGGTGCCGGGTCCGCCCTTGGTCAGGGCCCAGACGATATCGAACAGGCGAAACAGGTCCAGCCCCCTGATCAGGATGGCGATTGCCATCACCGGCCAGATGGCGGGCAGCACGATCCGGAAGAAAGTCCGCCACCAGCCCGCGCCGTCGATGGACGCCGCCTCAAGTTGCGACTTGTCGACGTTGGCCAGTGCGGCAAGCAGCAGCAGAAACATGAAAGGCGTCCACTGCCACACTTCCGCCGCAATGATTGCAGGATAAACGAGGCTCGTATTGATAGTCCACAGGATCGCCGCCTCATCGCCGGTGAACCAGCCGATGACCTGATTGATCGGGCCGAAGCGATGGTCGAAAAGCAGCGCCCAGGTTGCGCCCGAGACGATAGGCGATACAACCACTGGAAGTACCAGCAGGGCAATGAATACTTGCCGGCCCGGGAGTTTTTCCAGAAACAGTTGCGCCATGGCCAGACCGAGCAGCAGTTCGATCGGCAGGGCGATGACGGTGAAAATCACTGTATGCATCAACGCCTGCCACATGCGCACGTCGTCGAACAGTTGCGCATAGTTGCGGCCACCGACAAAGTCGGTGCTGGTCTCGGTCATGGTGATGCCCTGGAAACTCACCATGAGCAGGTAGATCAGCGGAAAAACGCCGATCAGAAGCAAAACGAAAATGGCCGGTCCGACCAGCAGGTACTTGAAGTTGCGATCCGCGAAGTCGGCGCGCGCTGGTATTGAGTATGAGGCCACTGGAAAACCCGTGAAAATGCGGCTGACAAAAAGGGAGCGCCGCGTTCCGGCGCCCCCACCTTGTGTTCCGCTTGCGCCGCTCCCTCAGGACATGCAGGAGCGAGCGGCGTGGTTCCTGTTACTTACTTCGGGTAGGCGCCGGATTTTGCAGCCCAGGCGTTATAGACCGCCTTCTGCTTGTCGACTCCCACTTGCTTGGTAATACCGTCCCAGTCTGCGGCCACTTTGTCGAGGATCGCCTGGGGATCGTCGCCGGCCCACAGCTTGCTGATGCCCTGGCGCAGCGCTTCTTCGTACTTGTCGGTCTGGATCAGAGACAGGTCGAGCAGACCGGATTGCGCGCCAGCCTGCAGTGCTGCAAGGTAGTCCTTCGCATCAGGCCACAACTTCAGATAACCAGGGTTGGTAAAGTGCGAATCGCGGAACGGATCGCGCAGCGCGTAAGGCAGTTGCACGCGCTTGTTGCTGATTTCTTCGCTGTTCAGCCACTGGATGAACAGATACGCGGCTTCCTTCTGCTTGCTGGTGGAGGCAACCGACAGCGCGAAACCCGCCGCCAGTTCGGGATGGCCGCCCGGGGGCAGCGCATACCCGACTTTGCCGGCGATCGTCGACTTCGGCACCCACGAGAGCGCTTTCTCGTTGCCAAGATAGCCCGCGGCGAACCGGCCATACGGCGGCCACGAGATCGTCATCGCACTCTCGCCCTTCAGGAAGGTCGCGAGGTTTTCCACGAAGCCGAATTTCTCCACGCCGGGTGGCATGAAGCGGTTCTCATTGCGCATGTCGGCGAACGCCTTGACGCCGACCGGACTGTTCACCGTCGCCTTCATGGTGGCGGCATCAAAGAACTTGCCGCCTTCCACGCGGAAGCGTTCCTGGAACATGTACATCGTGTAC
>JANMYN010000314.1:0-1667 GCA_031382195.1 Betaproteobacteria bacterium | reverse complement strand
TCGCCTTGAACGCCTCCTCCCGCTTTGATATCCGCGCCCGGTTTGCCGCCGCCGCGCTGCTGCTGACAATGCTGTCAGGCTGCGCTACGTTTCGCAGCTACGACTCCGAACTGAGCAGCACAATCAACCTGGCGGCGGCAGGTAACGTCGGCGGAGCAATCAAGCGGCTCGAAGGCAACAACAGGTTCGGAAGCAAGGACCTGCTCTACTACCTGGAACTCGGTGAACTGCAACGTCTCGATCGCCGTTACGACGACAGCGAAAAAGCATGGTTGGCCGCAGATGCGCACGTGCAGTCATGGGAGAAGACCGCTCTGGTTAATCCGGAGAAACTGCTCGGCCGTGTCACCAGCGTGGTGCTCAATGACAAGGCGATTCCTTACGAAGGTCACGACTATGAGAAGGTCATGCTCACCACCCGCCTCGCGCTCGATCACCTCGCGCGCGGCGATTTCGATACCGCCCGCGTCGACATCAAGAGGACGCATGAACGCGAAGCGGTGATCGCCGAACTCCGCAAAAAGGAACTGGACAAGACCGAGGAAGAGGCCGGAAAGCGCGGCATGAAGACCGGCTTTAAAGAATTGAACGGGTATCCGGTGCAGACCATCGACAACCCGGAAGTCAATGCGCTCAGGAACAGTTATGAGAGTGCGTTCAGCCACTACCTGGCCGGCTTCGTCTATGAAGCGCTCGGCGAACCCAGTCTTGCCGCCGCCGGATACCGTCATGCGATCGAATTGCAGCCGAACCGCCCGCAACTGGAAGACGCCCTGGCCGGATTGGATGCGCGCGTCGCAGCCAGGGCCGACGGCTACTCCGATGTGCTGTTTGTGATCGAGTCGGGACTGGCGCCGGCCCGGCAGTCGCGTCAGTTCAGCCTGCCCTTTCCCTACCGGAACCGATTGCTGATCGTGCCGGTATCGTTTCCGGTCATGGCACCGCCTCAGCCTGCATTCATGCCCGCGCAGTTGCAGATACAGGGCGTCGCGCCCATCAGCACCACCGTCATCACCAGCATCGACCTGATGGCGCGCAAAGCCTTGCAGGAAGAAATGCCCGGTATCGTGCTCAGAGGTATCATTCGTTCGAGCACCAAGGCGATTGCGCAGTACCAGGCGAGCAAGAACGACCAGACCGGACTTGCCGCGTTTGCGATGGCAATCGGATCGATCGTCACCGAGTCGGCGGACGAACGCAGCTGGCGCTCGTTGCCGGCGCAGATCGCAATCGCACGGGCGCGCATTGTGTCCGGGGAGCACACTATTGGATTTGGTGCCAGTCCAGGCGGACGAGATATACGCTTCAACGTGTCGGGACGTTACGCGGTGATTGGATTGCGGTTTCTGGGTGGAACCACGTTCGCAGCCCTCCCCCAGGCATTGCCGCCCGGGAAGCCGGACCCCGAAAGGGGGGAATACCGTCAAGATTTCAGCCGGTCAACGGCTGTGGCGGCGGGAACGTTCTGACCATCACGCTGCATCACTCCAGGAGCGAATAATGAACCTGCCCGCACTTGTCACCATTCTGATTGCATCCGTTGCCGTCGCCGCATGCGGCGGCCGCAAGCTCGAGCACTCCGGCGTCGGCTACGACTGTCCGATCGGCGTCAACGAAAGGATCAATTCCAGAGAAGCTCTGATCAAGGCGAAGATCGAAATCGCCGG
>JANMYN010000267.1:0-5115 GCA_031382195.1 Betaproteobacteria bacterium | reverse complement strand
GAAGACTTCCAGAAAATCATATCCGATGCCAGCCAGAGAATTCTGTCCAAGCGCGGCAGTGCGGTCGTTGATGCCAGAACAAATCAGATCTTCGTCCAAGACACCCCCTCGAAACTCGACGAGGTTCGAGAGTTACTCAAGAAAACCGATCGGTCAATCCGCCAGGTATTGATCGAGGCCCGCATTGTCGAGGCTACCGACACCTTCAGCCGCAATGTCGGTACGCGTCTTGGATATCACGATACGACTGGGCAGGGCAACCAACTTGGCAATAGAAGGGCGCTGATCGGCGGAGGCCTGCCCGATACGGGCTTTCATACGGGCCAGACCAGCACGAGCCCCGATTTTCTCGCCGACTCGACTTTCTCGAATATGGCGGCTCCCGGTCTCGGCGGAGTGAATCCGGGGAAACTCTCCTTGATCCTGATGAACCAGGCATTGACCAAATTTCTCAATTTGGAAATTACCGCCCTGCAGGCGGATGGCAAAGGAAAAATCATTTCCAGCCCGCGCGTAATTACTGCCGACAACGTCGAAGCCTCCATCGAGCAGGGAACGGAAATACCCTACCAGCAGGCGACCAGCAGTGGCGCGACGAGCGTCTCTTTCCGTAAGGCGACTTTAAGTCTTAAGGTCAAGCCGCAAATCACGCCAGACGACAACATTGTGATGAAGTTGAACGTCACCAAAGACAGCGTTGGTGCGAATACCAGCGCTGGCCCCGCCATCGATACCAAGCAGGTCACGACTGAAGTCCTGGTGGAAAATGGCGGCACGGTTGGTCTGGGCGGCATTTTCACCCAGGAAGAATCGTCGACCGTGACCAAAGTTCCGTTGCTGGGCGACATTCCCCTTTTGGGCTTCCTCTTCCGCCAGGATTTGAAGCGTAACGACAAACGCGAATTGCTCATTTTCGTCACCCCCCGGGTGGTCAAAGATTCGTTGACCGTCCGTTAGACGATTCGACGTCTCCGAACGGCCGCAGATTGCGGCCGTTTTTTTTGCCGCTCGGCCGTTGTTCAGCCGCGGTTTCGCTAAAATATCCCCATGTACAACGCTATCCCCGGAAATTCCGGGCAAATCGTTTTGGCCATTCCGGGAAATATTTTCCTGGTCGGCATGATGGGCGCAGGCAAGACGTCCGTTGGTCGCGTCCTGGCTAAGCGTATGAGCAAGATTTTTTATGACTCGGATCATGTGATCGAGGAACGAACCGGGGTGAAAATACCGGTGATATTCGAAATCGAAGGTGAGCCGGGTTTTCGCCATCGTGAGGCAGCAGTGCTGGATGAACTGACAGCGTTGGACGAAGTCGTGCTTGCAACCGGCGGCGGAGCGGTGCTGGCACAAGAGAATCGCGACAGACTCCATGCCAGGGGCACAGTTGTTTACCTAAGGGCCAGCGTCAAAGATCTGCTCAACCGTACGCGGCATGACAAGAATCGGCCGCTTTTGCAAACCGCCGATCCACGCGCGCGGCTTGAAGAGTTATACGAAATGCGCGATCCGCTGTACCGCGAAGTCGCACACATCATGATTGACACCGGAAGCCAAAGTTTGACCGCTCTCGTCAATCGGCTACTTTACGTACTCGAGGCCCGGTGCGATCAACCGACCTTGCAGGATCAAACTCGATGCGAACCGTAATCGTAGGCCTGGGCGAGCGAGCTTACCCGATCCATATTGGAGAATCCCTGCTCGCGCGTGCCGACTTGTTCCTGCCACATTTGCCTCAGCGCAAGGTTTCCGTGGTCACTAACATCACGGTCGCCTCTCTTTATCTTGAAAGGTTCAGCGCAATGCTGCGCAGCGCAGGCGTGGAGGTCGTTCCTGTCGTGTTGCCGGATGGCGAGGAGCACAAGAACTGGCAGACGCTGAATTCGATTTTCGACGCATTGTTGTCGAACCGATGTGAGCGCAAGTCCACGATCATTGCTCTGGGCGGCGGGGTAGTGGGCGATCTTGCAGGGTTTGCTGCGGCCAGTTATCAGCGCGGGGCGCCCTTCATTCAAGTGCCAACGACACTGCTCGCGCAGGTGGATTCGTCTGTTGGAGGCAAGACGGCGATCAACCATCCACTTGGCAAGAACATGATCGGAGCATTCTACCAACCGCGCATGGTGCTTGCGGATACGTCTGTGCTCGACACCCTGCCAACCCGCGAACTTTCCGCCGGATTGGCCGAGGTGATCAAGTATGGCTTGATCATGGATTTGCCGTTTCTCGCGTGGCTGGAAGCCAATATCGAGAATTTGATCAAGCGTAATCCGGCCGCCCTCGCCTATGCGATTACGCGATCATGCGAGAACAAGGCGTCAGTGGTTGTAGCCGACGAGCGCGAAGCCGGCGATCGCGCGCTGCTCAATCTCGGTCATACGTTTGGGCATGCGAT
Source organism: Betaproteobacteria bacterium (assembly GCA_031382195.1). Lineage (GTDB taxonomy): Bacteria > Pseudomonadota > Gammaproteobacteria > Burkholderiales > JACQAP01 > JACQAP01. Next base: position 2,723 of record JANMYN010000267.1, on the reverse strand, counting down.
TGAAGCAGGTTTGGGTTTTGGTACCTGGTTGCACGGGGAGGCTGTGGCGGCCGGAACGGTTCTGGCCGCGCGACTCTCGCAGCGCATGGGTTTGCTGACGGCCGACGACGTTGAACGCATCGCACGCCTGTTCGTCCGCGCGGGTCTGCCGATAGAGGCGCCCTCACTGGGTCAGGATCGCTACCTTGAACTCATGGGCCATGACAAGAAAGTCGAGAGCGGCAGGCTTCGCCTGGTGCTGCTCAAATCTCTCGGTAAAGCTTTCATGACGTCGGATTTCGAATTGGGGGATTTGCACGAAATCCTGCCCGGGGCAACGGCGCATGCATGAACTGGCGCCATATGCGGCCAATCCCTCGGTAACTCGCGGCAGGCAGTTTACCGAGGCACCTCCGGTCGGTCGCACCGAGTTCCAGCGGGATCGTGACCGAATCATTCACTCGACCGCTTTTCGCCGTCTCGAATACAAGACCCAGGTATTCGTCAATCACGAAGGCGACCTGTTCCGCACTCGCCTGACCCACAGCATTGAAGTCGCGCAGATCGGACGTTCCGTGGCTCGTCATCTCGGGCTCAACGAGGATCTGGTCGAGGCCGTGTCGCTGGCCCACGATCTCGGGCATACGCCCTTTGGCCATGCCGGTCAGGATGCGCTCAACGACTGCATGAAGGATCACGGAGGCTTCGAGCACAATCTGCAGTCATTGCGCGTCGTCGACGTGCTGGAACAGCGCTACGCCGCTTTCGAAGGATTGAATCTGTGTTTCGAGACCCGTGAGGGCATCCTCAAACATTGCTCCGTCAAGAATGCGCAGAAACTGGGTGACATCGGCGCGCGCTTCATCAGGAAACAGCGACCCTCACTGGAGGCCCAGATCGCCAACCTGGCCGACGAAATCGCCTACAACAATCATGATGTCGACGACGGATTGCGCTCGGGACTGATAACAATCGAGCAGTTGTCGTCCGTACGGATTTTCTCGCGGCATCTCGACGACGTCACGACGCAGTATCCGGCTCTTGTCGACCGCCGTCTGATTCATGAAACGGTGAGGCGCATGATCAATACGCTGGTTTCCGATCTGACCGAGCAGAGCCGGACACTGATCGCGCAATTTCGTCCAGCCCGAATCGATGATGCGCGGGATGCGCCGCCGCTGATAGCGTTCAGCACTGGAATTCAGGAAGAGGCGCAGGAGCTCAAGAGATTTCTCCACAAGCACCTATATCAACATTACCGGGTGGCACGCATGAGCAACAAGGCCAAACGTATCGTCACTGACCTGTTCCAGGCTTTCCTCGGCGATGCGCGTCTGCTGCCCCCGGAGTTCCAGGTCCGCGCCGAAGCAGACCTGCCGAGGGCGATTGCCGATTATGTCGCAGGAATGACCGACCGTTACGCCATCCGCGAGCACCGCAGACTGTTTACTGTGGAAGAAACCTGATATTGCAGGGTCCGGCCAGGAGGACGGCGCCGGCAGTGGCCGGAGTGGCAGATGCGATGCCATCACCCGATCCGGCTTTCCGGGCGGTCCTGACGCCCGGGCAGAATAACGGCCTTCGGGCGACCCGGCGCCAGGCGTTGCATCAATGAAAATCGGGCCCATCTTGGTGGGACGGCCGTGGATTTTGGCAGCCTCCGTTTATTGAAAGGGAGCGGGCAATCGCGGTACCATTCACAGCTCCGCCGAATTTCCGAAGGTCCCTGCGATCATCGGCGCGGGCACCCACTACCGATACGGCTTTAGAGGCAAGACGACATGGCGCATTCTTCTTTACCTGCAAGGCGGGGTCTCTATGACCCGGCCAACGAGCACGATGCCTGTGGCGTAGGGTTCATTGCGAACATCAAGGGGGCCAAGAGCCATGGCATTATCGAGCAGGGCCTGCAGATCCTCAAGAACCTCACCCACCGCGGTGCAGTGGGTGCGGACCCGCTGGCGGGAGACGGTGCCGGCATTCTTATCCAGATTCCCGACCAGTTCTTCCGCGAGGAAATGGCCGGCAGAGCTGTCAAGCTGCCGCCACCCGGTGAGTACGGCGTAGGCATGGTGTTCCTGCCACAGGAGCCGGCCTCGCGGCTGGCCTGTGAGTACGAGATCGAGCGCGCGATCAAGGACGAAGGCCAGGTGCTGCTCGGCTGGCGCGACGTGCCCCGCGACAATGCCGGCCTCGGTGAATCGGTTAAAAAGATCGAGCCGGTTATGCGGCAGGTCTTCATCGGCCGTGGTGCAGGAGTGACCGTTACGGACGCACTGGAGCGCAAGCTCTACATCATTCGCAAAGTTTCCGGTCACGCCATCCAGGCGCTCAAGCTGGAACACAGCAAGGAATTCTATGTGCCGTCGATGTCGGCGCGCACGCTGGTTTACAAGGGAATGCTGCTGGCAGGACAAGTCGGCAGTTACTACAAGGATCTTTCCGATCCGAGGGTGACATCGGCGCTGGCGCTGGTACACCAGCGTTTTTCGACCAACACCTTCCCGACCTGGGATCTGGCGCATCCGTTCCGCATGATCGCGCATAACGGCGAGATCAACACGTTGCGCGGTAACGTCAATTGGCTTCGCGCCCGCCAGGGTGCGATCTTCAGCCCGATCCTGGGCAAGGATCTCGACAAGGTCTGGCCGTTGATTTACGACGGGCAGTCCGACTCCGCCTCGTTCGACAACGCGCTGGAGCTGTTGACCATGAGTGGTTACTCGCTGGCGCACGCCATGATG
>JANMYN010000234.1:0-3762 GCA_031382195.1 Betaproteobacteria bacterium | reverse complement strand
CCGGCCGCACCTTCATCGCAGCGATCTGCTATTCGGCCTGCGCCCGGAGCACATCCTGGAACGGCGCGCCCAACTGGAGCCGAACCTGCATGCCTTCGAGGTCGTGCTCGAAGTGACCGAGCCGATGGGAATGGAAACGCTGGTGTACTTCCTGGTGAACGGCAAGGAGGTGTGCGGGCGGGTCAATCCGAACGCGGGCGCGGAGGCCGGCGCACCCATGACGCTGGTCGCCGATCTCAACAACATGCACCTTATCGACGATGCGAGTGGCAAGGTTCTCTGAAGTAACTAAACCGGCCTGCGGCGAGCAGACAGGCCTCCGAGTACGCGAAATATTTCCGACAGGTTTCGACAGAACATGAAGGCAGAACCCGTGTTTGTGAAGGCGGCCGATCTCGAAGGATTGGTTGCCGCGATCTTCGAGAAAGCGGGTTGTTCACGGATCGAGTCGGAACGCATAGCGCGTTATCTGGTCGGCGCCAATCTGGCCGGCCACGACAGTCATGGTGTGGTACGGGTTCCGCGTTATATCCAGATGAAGCACGAAAAGCTGGTGCTTGCCGACCAAAAGGTCGACGTGCTGGTCGACACGCCGGTCCTTGCGGTGGTCGATGGAAAGTATGGATTCGGACAGACCGTCGCGCCGCAGGCGGTCGAGGTCGGCATCGGCAAATGCAAGCAAATGGGCCTCGCGGCCGTGGCGTTGCGCCATGCCGGCCATATCGGGCGCGTTGCAGACTGGGCCGAGATGGCCGCCGCACACGGGCTGGTGTCCATTCACTTTGTGAATGCCGCCGCCGGCGTCCTGGTGGCGCCGTTCGGCAGCGTCGAGCGGCGTTTTTCCACCGCGCCCTATTGCATCGGCGTGCCTGTGCCGGGACGCGCGCCGCTGTTGCTTGATTTTGCGACTTCAACCGTTGCCGAAGGCAAGGTGCTCGTGGCAAGCCAGGGTGGGCGGCCGATTCCGGCCGACGCGCTGATCGGTCCGGATGGCCACACCAGCGATGATCCCCGGCTGCTTTACGGCGAGTACCAGCCCGGCGAGCGGCGGGACATCCGCAAGGGGCTCGGCGCGCTGCGCGCCTTTGGCGGACACAAGGGATCGGGGCTGGCGCTCATGTGCGAAATCCTCGGCGGCGCACTCACCGGCAACGGATGCACCGCGCCGGAACAGCGCTTCTCCAACGGCATGTTTTCCTTGTACGTCGATCCAGCATGCATCGATCCAGAAGGCTTGTTCCCCGAAGAGGTGATTCGTTATGTCACCTACGTGAAGGCCGCGAAATCCGCGCCTCCGAATACGGAGACCCTGCTCCCAGGGGAACCCGAAGAGCGAACCCGGCGCGAGCGGCTGGCGCAGGGCGTGCCGTTGGCCGAAGAGACCTGGAATTTTCTCCTCGAGACAGCGCGATCTGTTGGCCTCGACGAGAAGCGCATCGCGCAGACGCTCACCACGCGGCGTGAATTGAAGGTGTGATGGCCCTATCGGTCTAGTACCGCGCGATGGCGAAAGAGACCTTTTCGCTGAATGGAAGGCGACGCTTCGACGACCAACAGGCGGCAAATTTCGGGCGCGAGGAGACTGTATCGAACATAGGCACCAGTTTCGCTATCGCCCACCTTTCCGACGGCTGATTGGAAATCCGGGCGCCCGCGTCCGTGTGGTGCCGCACCGACATCAGCTAACCCCTTGCGTTAGATTGAATTGATCGAGAATTTTTCTCGCATCGGTCCATCTGTCAATGGATCGCTTCGATCTGGCCGGATGGCCTAAGTCCGAAATCCGCAGATCAGGCAGAAGTACCTGCAGGAGGATGTCATGAAATTCGTACTCATTATTGCAGCCGTGTTCTCGGTCCTCGTGATCGCCGATGTCGCTGGCAAGCGGTGGACGTCGAGCCAGATCGAGATTTCGCATGTCGCCGGCCCAACCGATTTGCCCTACCTGTTGAGTATGGGTCCGGACCCGGGCGGCCATACCGGGGCCACCGTTACACCGGAGACAACCAAGACGGGCCAGCCTGCCGTGGATAGCGCGCGCCAAACCGCTTCCGGCGGCAAGACCGAAAACAGCGGACCACCGGTCAGCAGCACCCAGCAATCCAAGAAATACTGAAGAATCAGCTCGGCAATTGCGTTCCACCGTCGTGCGCCATCGCACTGAGCGTTGCGCCTGGGCAGCGACAATCGACGCAACGATTGACGGCCGCGGCGCGCCCGAATTACGGCGCGCATGCCATTTCGGCGTAGCAAGGCTGTGAGCAATGGCATTTTCAGAAATCCGGCGTTTCGCGGATTCGGAAAGCGGCTGGTCCATTTTTCACCCGCCGCATTGACCTACTTAGGGCGTGTGTACCGGGTACTGGCCGATTCGGCGATAGCCTGGATCGATCACCGCGGGGCAAGTAAAGGCGCAGCCCTGGCTTTTTATACCTTGTTTTCGATGACGCCCATCCTCGTCCTCGCCATCGCGGTCGCCGGTTACTTTTTCGGCGCTGAGGCGGCCCAGGGCGAAATCGTTTCTCAACTGCAAGGGCTGGTAGGCCCCAATGGGGCGCAGGCGATCCAGGCGATTTTGGCGGCTGCGCGCGACCCGGCCTCGGGCCTTGTGGCCGCCCTCGTATCCGGCATTCTGTTGCTGGTCGGGGCCACCAGCGTATTCACCGAACTGAAAAACAGTCTGGATGATTTGTGGGGCATCGAGCAGCCTCTGCAGTCCGGCTTCATGGCCCTGGTCAGAACCCGGATATTGTCCTTCGGCCTCATCCTGGTCCTGGCCTTCCTGCTGCTCATTTCACTCATCGTCAGTGCCGCGCTCGCCATGTTTGCGCGTTATGCGGGCGACATCTGGAGCAGCTCCGCGGCTGCGCTGGTGACACTGTCCTCCCTGATTTCATTCAGCGTGATCGCCTGTTTGTTTGCAATAATCTACAAGATGCTGCCCAACGTAGTGCTGGCTTGGCGAGACGTATGGACTGGCGCCCTTGTCACGGCAGCACTGTTCAGCCTCGGCAAGTATGCGATTGGCCTTTACCTTGGCAACAGCGCGGTGGCCTCCGGCTTTGGCGCCGCCGGATCCGTTATCGCGCTGTTGCTGTGGGTCTACTACTCGGCACAGATCTTTTTCCTCGGGGCGGAGTTCACGAGGCAATACGCGCTTCGGTTCGGCAGTCTCCAGCATGATTGGAGGCGAGGGGCCAAGAAGCGGGGGGTCAGATTGGACTAACCTGCGTTTTCCGGAAACTCTTGATGGTAGACAATACCCGGGGAGATGTCGGATGGAAAAGCGCAACGACAAGTTCGACCCGCGGCGGAAACGTGCCGGTACCATGAGACACTTCCCGAACATGGCTCATCGTGGGTATTGAAGAAAAAAAATGAATCAACCATTGGTTCTGCTCCCCGGCTTGCTCTGCGACGCCGCGTTGTGGGAACCGCAGTTGTCGGAACTGGCGGATGTTGCCCGGTTCTGGGTGCCGGATCTGACCGACAACGAAACCATGAAGGAGATGGGCGAGTCGGTGCTGCGCGATGCGCCTTGGAAGGAGTTCGCGCTCGCGGGGCTGTCGATGGGCGGCTATGTAGCCCAGGAGATCATGCGCCAGGCGCCGCAACGGGTAACGAAGGAAGTCAACCGGGCAATGCGAAGCTGGTTGTCGGGGGGCGCGAAATGACGCGGAGGGAAATCGACTCATCGCCACGGGATGTTCTGCGCTTTCGAGTTCAGGAGCGCGTGCGCTGGAGCGATGTGGATGCGAGTGG
>JANMYN010000199.1:0-1544 GCA_031382195.1 Betaproteobacteria bacterium | reverse complement strand
GACTCCGAATCGAATGGCCTCCCCTTCGCAGCACACCCTGGATGGAAGCGCGGCATTCGCATCGGAAGCGTCAAAGACGGCCGTGTCCTCTACCGTATTCCCGATCCGCTGGAAATGAAGGGAACCAGTGCGGCGGAGGGTCTGGCCGTGGATGCCAAGGGCAACGTGTACGGTGGGGAAGTCGGACCGAGACAATTGGTAAGACACATCAAGTACGTCAGGTAGCAACAGCTCAGGAAACGATTTCTCGGCAGATCATCGACAGCGACGCGGGCTCCACATGATTTACAAGCGGAATAATTCTGTGCCCGGTTTTTCCCTTTCCTTCCGCACGGCACAACATTGCGCCGCAAAGGATAGGAAGCTATCCATGACCGTCACTTTCAGAAATACACTTTGTCTCATTGTGGTTGCGTCCTGCCTTGTTATCTTCCCCTGTGCGGCGGAAAAGTTTGATCCGAAGACTTTTCAAACCGAGGCGTCCTTTGATCTCGTGGTTAGCAAGTCAAACTACCTCAAGCCGGGAACCCGCAGTATCCAATGTCGAAATGCGATCGTCTCGCTTGTCCACGGTCTCGTTTCCGGCAATTCCGATGGGCTTGAGGTGATGTTTTTCACGAGGCCGATCGCCGAAGCGGCTCTGCCGGACATCATGAGCAATCATGCCAGGGAATTGATGCAAGGCGACTACGCCGCCATGGTCCTGCTCCTGGACAAGGAAAATAAGGTGCGGCAGGTGAATTTGAGTGTTGTGGTGCCAGGAACGACGGTGGGGAGAACGGTGGCATGGAAACCAGATGAGCTACGGAAGTATTTTTCACAGGTGACTTTCAGCGCAAGGCGATTGGTCCTCAAGAGCAAAGGGAGCTATTCAGACACTGAATCCGGACCAGAAGAGATGAAACTCAGTTGGGCCATAGATCTGGATCTCCCGGTCTTCCGCGAGGTCAAAAGGTGACGTCGGCCGTTTTGCGCCCAGACAGATCGCTGAACCAGGCATAGCCCTGCTCGACTCCAAATGATAGCGACTGCGGCTATCAAGCCTATTGTGCTCATGCCTGCAGGCAATAGAGGGCTAAACGGTCGGGGCCTCGATGCTCGTAAGATTGGGGCGTGGACCCGCGGCGTAGCGCGAGGTCTTAGCGTAACGAAATTAGTGACACGCCCATGCGAACTAGTTCTTCCGCCGAACAATGCCAACGACGTTGCCCTCTGGATCAGCGAAACGCGCGAACGTGATATCGCCCGGCACATCTACCGGTGGCACAACGACTCGCCCGCCGAGCGTCTCCACCTTCTTCAGAACTGCGACAGGATCGGCAACCTTGACATAAAACACCGCAAGCGGCCGACCTTGCGGGCTTTGCCCAATGCCGCCAGTCAGTGTCACTGGCTGCGTCGGCGCCACCGGCACATACGCGTAGCCGGCCGGGTTGAGCGAGATTTTCCAGCCGAAGAGGTCGGCGTAGAACTGCTGCAGGCGCGCGGCGTCCGCCCCCAGTATTTCGATATGCACAATCGGATTGGCGTTGGCGGAATCCTGC
>JANMYN010000196.1:0-3683 GCA_031382195.1 Betaproteobacteria bacterium | reverse complement strand
GGTGATCCACAGGCTGTCGGTGGGCGGCCGCGGCGAGGCTCACCACATGGGTTTCACCGACGATCGCAAGTATCTGTGGGCGGGGCGCCTCGACGACAGCAGGATATTCGTCTTTGACGTTGGCAGTAATCCGGCCAAGCCCAGGCTGGTCAACACGATCAAGGACTTTCAGGCGAAGACCAAGTTCGTCGGTCCGCACACCTTCTACGCGTTGCCGGGCCGCATGATGGTCCAGGGCCTGTCCAACGCCAGGAATCATGGCGGGGTCACCGGTATTGCTGTCTACAGCAATCAGGGCAAGTTGGTCTCCACCCACGACATGCCCATTGGCGTGCCCGAGATCGGCGGCGGTGACGGCTACGGCTACGACATCGGCATCAACCCGCAGAAGAACGCGATGCTCACATCGAGCTTCACCGGCTGGACCAACTACATGATGGATCTGGGCGTCCTGATCAAGGACGCCAATGCCATGAAGAATTTCGGCGCCACCATGGCGCTGTGGGATCTGAAGGCGATGAAGCCGGCCAGGGTGTTCGCCGTGCCCGGCGCGCCGCTCGAGATTCGCTGGTCGCTCAATGCCGGCGACAATTGGGCGATCACGGCCGCGGCGTTGACCTCGAAGCTCTGGCTCGTCAAACAGGATGCCGGCGGCCAGTGGCAGGCGAAGGAGGTGGCAACCATCGGGGATCCGGCAAAGATTCCGCTGCCGGTGGACATCTCCATCACGGCCGATGGCAAGGGCCTGTGGGTCAACACCTTCATGGACGGCAAGACGCGTTATTTCGATCTGAGCAACCCCGAGGCGCCGAAGCAGACGTACGAGAAGGTGACGGGCAAGCAGGTCAACATGGTCTCGCAAAGCTGGGACGGCAAGCGCGTCTATATCACCTCGTCGCTGCTGGCGAACTGGGACAAGAAGAGCAACGACAACGAGCAGTTCCTGCGCGCCTTCGACTGGGACGGCAAGGACCTCAAGCAGGTATTCGAGGTGGACTTCTTCAAGCTCAAGCTGGGCCGCGCCCACCATATGAAGTTCAGCGCCAGGCCAGGCGTGACCGCCTCGCTGGACGCGGCACCGACGCGGGTCGCGACGGCGGTGCGATGAGGCAACTGTGGTGCGCGGTCGGTTGCGTGTTTGCGCTGGTGGCAGGCATGCCGCCCGCGCATGCGCAGGCCCAGCCCAACGCCCCGAGGCAGGACTTCGTCGCACCCGCGCCGGGCAGTTATGCATTGCCCCCGATCCAGGCGGCCGCCGATGGCTGGGTGCTGGAGGGCAACAGGCTGCCGCGCCGACTTTCGCGCTACACGCATGGCGCACTGACGCTGCTGTCCTTCGTCTACACCTACTGCACCGATCCGATCGGCTGCCCGCTGGCTTACGCCACCTTCGACACGGTCAAGCGCCGCGTGCTCGCCGATCCGGCGCTGCGTGGCCGGGTACGCCTGGTGAGCCTGTCATTCGATCCGGTCAATGACACGCCGGACACGATGCGTGTTTACGGCGGAGAGCATGCGCGTAGTGCGGACCTGCCCTGGCATTTCCTGACCACCTACTCGACCAGGTTCCTCAAACCGATCCTCGACGACTTCGGCCAGGACGTCGAGATCGAGCTGGACGCGAAAGGGGCACCCACCAGGGCACGTGCCCACCTGCTCAAGGTCTTCCTGCTCGACCGGGACGGTCAGGTGCGCGAGATCTACAGCACCGCATTTCTGCACCCCGACGTGATTCTCAACGATATGAGGACGCTCGCGCTGGAGTCCAGCGTTCACGCGCTGGCCAAGTCGCCGCCGTCGAAATGAACGGTCGCCGGGGCTGGATGCTGGCCACCGGGGCGATCGCCGCAATTGCAGTGCTGGGCGTGTGGCAGTGGCGCGTCGCGGAAGTGGGAGTCCTCGATAACGCAGCGGCGTTCGGCTTGCCGCCGCTGCAATTGCCCGCGGACGTCGTGCCGGACCAAAGCCGCATCGAACTGGGCCGCAAGCTCTTCTTCGACCGCCGCCTGTCGTTCAACGGCACGATGTCGTGCGCGATGTGTCACGTGCCTGAGGAGGGCTTCACTTCCAACGCATCGCGCACGGCGTTGGGCATCGAGGGCAAGAGCCTGAGGCGCAATGCGCCATCGCTGTTGAACGTCGCCTGGCAAGCGGCCCTGTTCCACGACGGGCGGGAGTTTTTGTTGTCGCCCCAGGCCTGGATACCGTTACTGCATCCGGACGAGATGGCTAACTCGTCGATTGGCCATCTGCTGCACCGTATCCGCGGCATGGCCGACTACGACGGACAATTCGAGCACGCCTTTCGCGGGGCCGGACCATCGATGGAAACGCTCGGTGCGGCCATCGCTGCCTTCGAGTCCACACTGGTGTCGGCGGATTCACGCTTCGATCGCTGGCGCTATGGCGGCCGGGGCTCGGCGCTGAACGATGTGGAGCAACGAGGGTTCCGCATCTTTTCGGGCAAAGGGCGCTGTACCGTCTGCCACCTCGTCGGCGAGCGGCACGCGTTGCTGGCGGACGGCAAATTTCATGTCACCGGCGCAGGGTTCGCGCGGCCGGGCGGCGGCTCGTTCATCGTGCCGCTGGCCCCTGGCGTTCAGACGGTGCTGACCGACGATGACGTGGCTGCTTTTGCCGCTGACGTGCCGCCCGATCTGGGCCGCTTCGAGATTACGCTCGACCCGGCCGACCGCTACGCATTCAAGACACCGAGTTTGCGCAACGTCGCCCACACCGCGCCGTACATGCACGATGGATCGCTCGCCACGCTGGAAGAAGTCGTCGACTTCTACGACCACGGCGGTGGCGGCGCGCCCGGCAAGAGCGAGGCGCTGTCTGCGCTTGGCCTTGACCCGGACGAGAAACGCGCCCTGGTTGCGTTCCTGCGCTCGCTGGACGGCGCAAATCTGCCCGCCCTTGTGTCGAACAGCCGCCACCAGACCTTGCCCTGAGCGGCCAATCACAGAAAACGCGCGGATCGTGGCGGCGCAATCGCATCGCCGGTAAAAGAAAACCGGACGGTGACAAGCCGGCAGCGAGAGGCATTGCACTGTCCGGGGCGCTGCGGAGTACCATGAGAACAACGCGGCGTGCAATCCGGCCGCGGATTTTCCTGGGAGACTGATCATGACACTTTGCCCGGTTGCGTTGGCGGTGGGTTGCATCAAGTGCCCCGTATTCAAGGTCTGCCCCGCCAAGGGGATCATCGGCGACTACAAAAAAGACGCACCGCCGCCGGCGGACTTGAAGAAAAAACAGTAGGTGAAATGCACGCGGTTACGGTTCTGACAGCGATACAGAAATCGCTTGACTATGATGCACGAACGGCGCTTACTAGATTCGCTTCCGCGCGCTGGACCGGGGTAGATTCTCAAGCCCAAGGCATGACGATCCGGACGCCGCCCAGGACATTCGCTGTTGTGCGCGCCATGTCGATTCGGTGTGCCTGATGCGATACCGGTGGCGACCACCTTAAACCCGATGTTTGAGGGTTATCTCGCCGGAGTGCCGAAGCAAAACGCAAAGGGCGTGACGCGAGTTACGCCCTTTGTTTTTGCGGTCTCGCAAAAGATGTAGCCGCATGGCCGAGTGGGTGGATTTTTATGAACGCCTGTTCAATTTCAGGGAAATCCGCTACTTCGACATCGAGGGCCAGGTCACCGGCGTCAAAAGCAAGGCGC
>JANMYN010000141.1:0-5796 GCA_031382195.1 Betaproteobacteria bacterium | reverse complement strand
TGCTGCAGGCGTACTTCCACGGCGCCGATGCCGCGGTCTGGGGCTGGCCGGTGTGGCCCGAGTCCTACCGCGACCACGATTCAGAGGCCGTGGCGCGTTTCACGGAGGAACATCTCGAGCGCGTCGAGTACTACGAGTACCTGCAGTGGCAGGCTGATTGCCAACTTGCCGCGCTGAGCAAGCGCTGCCGCGCCCGCGGGCTTGCGGTGGGACTGTATCTCGATCTCGCGGTATCGGTGGACCGTGCGGGTTCGGACGCCTGGACGAACCAGGAGTGCTATGCGCTGGGCGCCAGTGTGGGCGCGCCACCCGACGAGTTCAATCCGAACGGCCAGGGCTGGGGCCTGCCCCCCCTGCGGCCCGACCGGCTGCGCGCGAGCGGCTACCGTTCGTTCATCGAAGCGTTGCGCGAGAACATGCGCCACGCGGGTGCGCTGCGCATCGATCACGTGATGGGGCTCATGCGCCTCTATTGGATTGCGCCGGGCAAGTCCGCGCGCGATGGCACCTACGTGCATTATCCGCTGGAAGAAATGATGGCGATCGTCGCGCTCGAGAGCGAGCGCAACCGCTGCCTGGTCATTGGCGAAGACCTCGGCACGGTCGCCGATGAAATGCGCGCCGCGCTCGCGCGCTACGAGGTGCTCTCCTACCGGCTGCTGTACTTCGAGCGCGGCGAAGGCGGGGGGTTCAAGCCAAGCGCCGAGTATCCGCGCGACGCGCTGGTGGCGGTAAGCACGCACGATCTCGCAACGCTTGCCGGATGGTGGACGGGGCGCGATCTCCAGGTGCGGCTCGAACTGGGACTGTTCCCGAACCAGGGTGTGTACGAGAAGCAACTCGTCGTCCGGGCGCAGGAACGCGTACGCCTGCTGCTTGCGCTCCAGCACGCCGGACGCCTGCCTGCCGACATAGGGGTTGAGCCCACCGACTCGCAGGCGCTCACCCCGGCGCTGGTCGAGGCGATTCACGCTTTTGTCGCCGCGGCGCCCTCGCGCGTCATGGTCGTGCAAATCGAGGATGCGATCGACGTCACCGAGCAGGCCAACATGCCCGGCACCACCGACGAACATCCGAACTGGAAACGCAAGCTCCCCGAAACGATTGAAATGATTGCCGCAAGCGAACGCGTTCGCAGCCTCGCTACGGTGCTCTCGAAGATTCGCCCGAACTTGGCGGGGCACGCGCCCTCCGCCTAGTTGCGCATGCCGCGCATCATTATCCGCCTGCAGTTAAGCCTGACGATGGCATTGCTGAAATTCACATCGCCCGGCACGCCCGAACTGCGCGCGCGCAGTTCGGCATATGGCAGAATGCGTCCGATACCATTTCCAGCGGAGGCACCCGGTGAAGCGCTTCGACCCCATCACGCAAGCCCGCATCGATCTGACTGCCGCATTGCGCTCCGCCGCCCGCATGGGCCTCAACGAAGGCGTATGCAATCATTTCAGCCTGGAGCTGCCCGGCGACCCCACCAAGTTCCTGATCAATCCGCAGGGTTTCCACTGGTCCGAACTGACACCTGCCGATCTGATGGTGGTGGATGAAAACGGTGAGGTGGTCGAGGGCAAGCACAAGGTCGAACCCACGGCATTCTTCATTCACGGCCGCATTCATACCGGCAAGCGCAAGAAGTGCGTCCTGCATACGCACATGCCCTTCGCGACGGCGCTGACGTTGCTCGATGGCGGCGAGCTGGACGTGTATGCGAACCAGAGCGCCATGCGCTACTACGGCCGCATCGGCTACGACCGGGAATATGGCGGCGTGGCGCTGGCCAGCGACGAAGGCGATCGCATCTGCAACGCACTGGGGGAAAACAGCGTGGTGTTCATGGAGCACCATGGCGTGATCGTGTGCGGCGACAACATGGCCCACACTTTCGACGACCTCTACTACCTCGAGCGCTGCTGCATGGTGCAGGTGCTGGCGCAGAGCACCGGCGGGAAGCTCAAACACGTGTCCGAGAAAATGGTCGCCGAGGTCGCCCGGCAGATCGAAAGCGAGCGCCAGCAGTCGGTTCTGCATTTCGAAGCGCTCAAACGCCTGCTGGATCGCAACGAGCCTGGCTGGTCGCGGCTGACCTGATTCGGCAGTAGTTGCGCGGGCGTTGTCGTGCGGCCGGGGCCATCTCGCGCCGTCGCGCATTTTATTCACGCATCCCGGGAGAAAACGTGCCGCTGAATTCCGATCTTCGCATCGCCGTATTGCCGGGGGATGGCATCGGCATCGAAGTCATGCATGCCTGTCTCGAAGTGCTCGATGCGCTTGCCCGAAAGTTAGGACAACCGCGCTTTGCATGGAACCGGCTTGCGGGTGGCGCCATCGCCTATCGCGAAACCGGGACGGCCTTGTCGGAAGAGGCGATGAAAGCGCTTGGCAGCGCTGACGCGATCCTGTTCGGGGCGATGGGCATGCCCGACATTCGTTACCCGGACGGCACGGAGATTGCGCCGCAACTGGATATCCGCATCGAGTATGAGCTGTACGCCGGCGTGCGACCGATACGTGCCCTGCCCGGAGCGGCCGGGCCGCTACGGGATCCGCGTTGCGCGCAAATCGATTTCGTGATTCTGCGCGAGCAAACCGAAGGTCTCTATTACTCGCGCGGTCGTGGTGTAATGCAGGATGCGGATACCGCGCTCGACACGATGCGCATTACACGGCGTGGCTGCGATCGTGTTTTCGATTACGCATTCCGGCTGGCGGCACAGCGGCGCAAGCGCGGCCGTCCGGGAAACGTGACCTGCGTGGACAAGGCTGGCGTGCTGAAGTCGTACGCGTTCATGCGCCGAATATTCGAAGAACATGCCGGAAACTTTCCCGGGTTCAAATCCGACTGCGCGAATATCGATGCCACCGCGCTCAATCTGCTGTTGAAGCCCTGGGAGTTCGACGTAATCGTCACCGAGAATATGTTCGGCGACATCCTCTCCGACCTGGCTGCCGGTTTGATCGGCGGCATGGGCTTCGCGCCGTCGGGCGACATCGGCGAGCGTCACGGCATGTTCCAGCCGTGTCACGGTACGGCGCCGAATATCGCCGGCACCGGCAAGGCCAACCCCACCGCGATGTTCCTGTCGGCAGCGATGATGCTCGACTGGCTCGGCGATCAGCACGGCGTTGAACGCCTTCGCGAAGCAGCGAAAATGCTGGAGGACGCCGTGCGCAACGCGTTTGCCCGGAAGTCGTTGCGCCCTTTCGAGTTCGGCGGCAGCGACGGCACGGTTGCCATAACACGCGCGGTTCTGGCTGAACTGGCGAGCGCCTGACGGGACGGCGGTTGCGACTTTCGAGCGCTGTTTATGACAACCGCCTGTCTGCGGCTCACTGACGAACAGCGCAGGGCGCAAGCGACGGCGGGACATGCGTGTGCCCTTGAAGCACAGACACAAACCCATGTTTACCGGCTAAAAGCCATTCGCAAGTAACCCGCCCCTGCCAAAATTCAACAGGCACGAACCGCTGCATTTTTTTCGAAAGGCCCGGACGGAAGGTATATTGCACCCGCAACGGTAAACGTGGTAACACATCGGCATCTTGGAGACATCCGGGGACTTGAATGAGGATATTAGTTGCCTCGCCGAACGGATTCGCAACCGATGCCCTGCGCAGCATGCTCACCGGACTCGACTCCGACTGCGAAATCGAGGTCATAGACGATATCCCCGCCCAGCTTCTTTCCCCGCCGGCACAGCGTTCGCCTTCGCCGGATCTTGTGCTGGTGGACATGGACGGCGCATCGACCGAGCCCATCGGAATGGTCCGCGGATTTCTGCAACGCTATCCCGATGCGCCCGTCGTTGCGCTGGGTTCACGGCTTGACGATGCTTACATCGAAGAAGTTCTCGAGGCCGGCGCGCTCGGCTACCTTCCGAAATCGCATTCTGAGACGGTTGCCCGCGGCGTTCTCAGGCTGGTCTTGAGCGGCGGCTCCTATCGCCCCTACGCTGCCACGAGGGGGCGAACCACGGCAGACGTGTCAGCACAACCCGATGCGGCGCGGCCGACGGCGGCCCGGGAATCGCTGCGCGAATTCGGTCTGACCGAGCGGCAGGTCGAAGTCCTTTCGCTCGCCGCGCAAGGCAAAACCAATCTCGCGATCGGCAAGCAGCTCGGTATTACGGAGGGTGTAGTCAAACTGCACATGAGCGCCGTTTTTAAAGCGCTCGACGTGCAAAATCGCAGCGAGGCCGTGCTGCTGGCGTCCCGATTACAGAGCATCACCTTCCAACAAATAAAGCAATCGGAAGGCGGCGCCCTGGATCTCGACTGGTTGCTGCCGCACATGACCCACCGCCGCGTGCCGCGCGATACCATCCTGTTCAGAAAAGGCGACGCCGGCGCGGAACTCTATTACCTGCAGCGCGGCACGATCAGGCTCGAGGAGATCGCTGTAGACATCAACGGCGGCGCGGTCTTCGGAGAGATCGGCATTTTTTCTTCGTCGCACGAGCGCACCTGCACCGCCGTGTGCGCGACCGACGTCGATCTGTTCACGCTGACCTCGAATCAGGTAA
The DNA here is from genome assembly GCA_031382195.1 of Betaproteobacteria bacterium. Taxonomy (GTDB): domain Bacteria; phylum Pseudomonadota; class Gammaproteobacteria; order Burkholderiales; family JACQAP01; genus JACQAP01. Next base: position 1,276 of record JANMYN010000141.1, on the reverse strand, counting down.
AGCGCCTGTATCTGCTGAACCCGCAGTTCGCGCTGTATGTGGTGCATCTCATCGCCAAACGACTGATGGCCGACCGGTCGCGGGTCATCTGAGCATGGCCCGGGTTGCCGCATGGTTCGTCCAGCACTTCGGGACCGGCAGCCACAGCCGTTTCCCGACCTTCATCGCGCGTGCCATCGCGGTCGGAACCATCGGCGCCGTTCTTGTCCTCGTCCCGCAGCTCCAATCACTTGAGCAGAACCTCGGATTGGGCTGGTTATTCAGGCTGCGCGGCCCGGTCGCGGCGCCCGGGGAAGTTGTCGTGGTGATGATCAACCGGGAAGCGGCCGCGAATATTTTCCTGCCGCGCGACCCGGAGAAATTTCACCGCTGCGAGGATATCCGGACCGGGACAAGGCCCGCCACTCACCTTGGCCTGCCGGCGCTGCCCGCGCGATGGCCGCGCTGCCTGCATGCGCTGCTGGTCGACAAATTGGCCAGGGCCGGCGCCCGAATCGTGGCTTTTGACGTGCTGTTCCGGACCCGTCCTCCCCTGCCGGGCCCGTCGGGTGATCTCAACGCCGCGCAGGACCGGCAGTTGGCCGCGGCGATGGCCCGTGCACGGCGCGTGCTGATCGCCGGAAAATTGGAATTGTCGAAAATCAACCCGGCCGGCGTCGCGGAGGAAATGATCGAGGTCAGCCCGGCCATCCACGATGCGGCGCTCGGCATCGCGCCATTCCCGCTGGTCCAACACGGCGAACGCTTCGACGAATTCATGGCGTTCACGCAAGGCGGCTCGGCGTCGCCCAGTCTGCCGGCGCTCGCCCTGCAAGCCTACTCGCTGGACGTGTACCCGCATTTCCTGCAAATGCTGGCGAAGCTGGCGCCGGACCAGGCGCAGCTTCTGCCGGCAACGGTCGAAGAAATTCGCAGCCTCGGACAACTGCAGGCAACCAGCCTGCTGATCCGGCAAATATTTGCTACCACCCCCGGGCTTGCAGCGCGCATGCAATCGACCCTCGCTTTGGGCGAATTCGCGGGACTGGATGCCGCGGTGCGGACACGCATTCGCAATTTGGTTGAGCTTTATTCTGGACCACGCGTGCGCCTGCTCAACATCGTCGGACCGCCTGGCACCCTGCGTGCCGTCGGCTACGACCAGGCGCTGGCCTTCGACAAAAAACAAACCGCCACCGTCTTTCTCGACAAGATGGTTTTCGTCGGGTACGCGGAAACCCTGAGTCCGGAACAGGCGGAGCACTTCTCCACGGTGTTCTCTTCCCCCGGCGGAGTG
>JANMYN010000125.1:0-4223 GCA_031382195.1 Betaproteobacteria bacterium | reverse complement strand
GATCGAGAAGGAATATCTGGTGCGCGTCGAAGGCCAACTCGACGACAAGGGGCTCAACCTGCTCAATCATGGCCTAAGCCTGGACGGCGCCGCCCTCAAACCGGCTCAAGTCACGCGGCAGAACCGCGATCAACTGCGGTTTGTGTTGCACGAGGGAAAGAAGCGCCAAATCCGGCGCATGTGCGAACTCGTCGGACTAACGGTAACCGGCCTCAAGCGCGTGCGCATCGGCCGCGTGGCACTCGGTGAGTTGCCGGCGGGACAATGGCGCTACCTGCACGGTTACGAGAAGTTTTGACCCTTCCGATGCAATTGGTGCTCGACACCAACGTATGGATCGACTGGCTGGTGTTCGACGATGCGTCGATTGCGCCGCTGAAGGCAGCGCACCGGGACGGGCGTATCCAAATCGTGGTCAACGAGGCCTGCTTCGAGGAATTGAGCTCGGTACTGGCCTATCCGGAATTCAGGCTGGATGACGCGCAGAAGGTGCATTGCCTGGCGGAGGTCAATCGCTGCAGCAGCAAGCACGTCGCTCGGCAGCGTCGACACACCGTGATGCTGCCCCGCTGCGACGACCCGAACGATCAGAAATTCCTGCTGCTCGCTTACGATGCCGCCGCCGAATGGCTGCTGACCCGCGACAAGGCGTTGCTCAAGTTGCACCGTCGGTTGAAAGCGGCGGGCATTTGCGTGGGACCGCCATCGCAGTGGTCCGAGGAAATCGCGCGGACAGTCTGAGCCATTTCAACCGATCCGAGTCGCCGATTCGGCTTCGGTGGCGCGCGTTGTCCGATAGTTGTTGATTGCGTGGGCCGGGTCGGCATAGCCGAAGGATATGCCGCAGACGAATTTGCGATTCGGCGGCAGGCCAAATTGGTCGCGGATAAAATCAGGATACGACGCCAGTGCGGCCTGCGCGATCGACGCCACGCCAAGGTTCTGCGCGGCCAGCATGAAGTTCGAGACAAACAAACCGCAATCCACCGCACCGTAAACCCCGAGATCTTCCTCGGTGGTGATCAGCGCGACATGTGGCGCGTCGAAAAAGCGGAAATTCTGCAGGGACTGCCGCGCAGCCGAGGCCTTGTCTTCGCGACCGATGCCGATTGCCTGATAAAGTTGCACGCCGCACACCTTGCGCCGCTCCCGGTATACCCCTTCATAGCGAAGCGGAAAGGGAAAATCGGGTTTCGCCGGATTACCCTCGGCGGCGTGCGTGTAAAGCGCGATTCGAAATTTTTCGATTGCCACGCCGCTGATCACCAGCACATGCCACGGCTGGCAATTGCACCAGGAAGGTGTCTGCTGGGCCAGATCGAGAATTTTCTCAATGGTCGGCCGCGCCACCGGTTGTGGCAGATACTTGCGGCAGCTATAGCGGCTGCGAATCACGTCTTCGAGTTCCATACCACCTCACCCCACCCACCTCTCCCCGGCCCTCTCCCCCCGCGAGCGGGCGGAGAGGGAGAAAAGTCAGATCCGCAGCGGGTTCTATCTGAATTGAATTACCTGTTTCGGGAACGGACAGTTTTCGTTTTCCGCGTATTGGCGGCCCTTTTTACCGACCACGGCTTGTCCGCACGCTTGGGTTTGAAACGCTCGTCCGGCTCGACTTGCAGCCCGATGGTCAGGCGATTGCCGGCGTTCGCGAGCGCGACGACTTCCGCCAACTCCGCGAGCATTGCATCGTCGAGTCCATGCTTGCGTGCCGCGAAGGTATGCGAGTTGATGCAGTAATCGCAGTTGTTATTGATACTGACTGCCAGATAGATCAACTCCTTGGTCAGCGGATCCAGCCGCGACGGCTTGATCATGATTTCCTTCATCTGGCCCCAGAAACGCTTCAGCACCGGAGGATTCGCAGCGAGCGCACGCCAGATGTTGTTGATGTAATCGGACTTGCGCGTCTTCATGATGTCGTCGAACACGGCCTTCACCTCGGCGGGTGCCTCGCCATAATTCACCAGCTTTACCTGCGCCATTGCGAACTCCTTTCCTGGAATGCCACTCGAAACAAGGCCGCCATCTTACCAAAAGCCGGTTGGACACCGACCCATGCTTGAGGCCATAATGCCGCCGGTTATTTTTCCCTGACGATCATGAAGTTCCTGTTCGATATTTTTCCGGTTTTGCTGTTTTTCATCGCCTTCAAGTTTTGGGGCATCTACACGGCCACGGCCGTGGCCATTGGGGCGACCATCTGCCAGGTCGGCTGGTCCTGGCTGCGCCATCGCAAGGTGGACACGATGCTCTGGGTGAGCCTGGCAATCATCGCAGTTTTCGGCGGCGCAACGCTGTTGCTGCACGATGAGACCTTCATCAAGTGGAAACCCACGGTGCTATATTGGTTATTCAGTGTCATCCTGCTCGGTGCGGACCTGTTGTTTCGCAGAAATCCGATCCGCGCCATGATGGAAAAGCAGCTCACTCTTCCCGCTCCGGTTTGGCGGAAACTGAACCTGAGCTGGGCCGCCTTCTTTCTGGTGATGGGCGCCGCCAATCTGTACGTCGCCTTTCATTTTCCGACCGAGACCTGGGTCAACTTCAAACTGTTCGGCGGATTCGGATTGATGCTGGCATTCATCGTGATTCAGGGCATGATGCTGAGCCGCTACATAGAACACGAGGAGAAGAAATAATGCTATACGCCATCGTCGGCGAGGATATTTCGAACAGCCAGGCCAAGCGCACGGCGGCGAGGCCCGCCCACCTAAAGCGCGTGGATGAACTGATCGCCGCCGGCAAACTCGTCCTCGGCGGTGCCTTTCCGGCCATCGACAGCATCGACCCTGGCCCTGCGGGCATGACCGGCAGCCTGATCGTCGCGGAATTCAATTCGCTGGAGGAAGCAAAGGGCTGGATAAATGCCGATCCCTACGTTACCGAGGGCGTGTTCGCCAAGGTCACCGTGAAGCCCTTGCGTAAGGTCTTTCCGAAATAATGAACACCGAAGAGTTAATCCGCGAGCGGTTGTCCCGTCTCGCCCCGGACGCGCTGGAAGTGTTCGATGACAGCCACGAACATGCCGGTCACGCGGGCGCAAAGGATGGCGGTGGCCATTTCCAGCTCTTCATCGTTTCGCGCGAATTCACCGGAAAATCGGCCCTGGCCCGGCATCGTTTGGTCTACCAGGCACTCTCCGATCTGATGCCGAAAAAAATCCATGCACTGGCGATCCGCGCCTATGCGCCTGAAGAAGAAATGGGAACTTCAGCCAAGGGTTGAACGCTGAAGCCAACAACAAGCACAAACGCCCAGTCCATAGTTCAACTCCCGTCACCAAAGGAACTGCAATGCAATCGGTCAAAAATTACGTCCTGTTCGCGCTACTGGCAAGCGGCCTTGCCTTAGTGAGCACCGGATACGCCGCAGACACTACGCCGGAGACCAAGCCGAAGAGTACGGCCGACGCCAAACCCGCTGCCAAGACGGAAACCAAACAAAAGAACGTCGCCGTCGTCAACGGCGTTGGCATTCCGCAATCGCGCCTGGAATTTGTCGCCAAATCGCAACTGGCGCAGGCACAGGGTCAGCAGGGACAGCCGGGGCAACCGCCTCTGCAGGACTCACCGGAATTCCGCAATAACTTGCGTGAAATTCTGATTACCCGGGAAATCCTCTACCAGGAAGCAGTCAGGCGCAAGCTCGACAAAACCCTCGATTATCAGACCCAGCTTGATCTGGCCAAGCAGCAGATCATTCTCGCCGTGCTGATCGAGGATCTGGGCAAGAAACTCACGCCGACCGATGCCGACGTGCGCAAGGAATACGAGCGGGTCAAAGCCGAGCGTGGTGGTGAAATCGGCAAACAATACAAGTCACGCCACATCCTGGTGAAAGAAGAAGCAGTCGCCAAACAGATCGTTGCCGATCTCGAAGCAGGTGGTGATTTCGCCGCGATCGCCAAAGAGAAATCCGAAGACACCGGGACCAAGGAAGCCGGTGGCGAGTTGGACTGGAGTGAGGCGGAAGGTTATGTGCAACCATTCGGCGAAGCGCTCAAAGCGCTGAAAAAGGGCGAGCGGACCAAGGAGCCGGTGAAGACCTCTTACGGTTATCACATCATTGAATTGGAGGACGTGAAATCGGTACCGTTCCCCGATTTTGACCAGGTGAAGCCGCAGATCCAGCAGCAATTGGCAACCAAGGTGCGCGACGATTACATTGCGGACCTGCGCGCCAAGGCCAAGATCCAAAAGATCGATCCCAAGTAGATTCGC
>JANMYN010000348.1:0-2747 GCA_031382195.1 Betaproteobacteria bacterium | reverse complement strand
TTCGGCCCGACGCCGGGCAGGCAGCGCAGCGCTTCGATCAATTCTTCGAGGGTGGATGGTGTTTTCATAAGGCGGTGATTGGTGACTGGTGATTCGTGATTGGTAAATGCAAAAAAAGCTGTGAGGCCTTTGCCAATCACCATTCACCAATTACCAATTACTAGAAGGGCAGTTTCATTCCGGGTGGCAAACCGAAACCGGAAGTCAGCCCGCCCATTTTCTCCTGCGTGAGCGTCTCCACCCGGCGTACGGCATCGTTGAGCGCCGCAGCGATCAGGTCCTCGAGCATGTCCTTGTCGTCGCCCATCAGGCTGGGATCGATGCTCACGCGCTTGACGTCGTGGCGCCCCGTCATGATGACCTTAACCATTCCGGCCCCCGCCTGTCCCTCAACTTGCATTGCGGCGATCTCCTCCTGCGCCTTCTTCAGGTTTTCCTGCATCTGCTGAGCTTGTTTCATGAGCCCCGCGAGTTGACCTTTCATCATATGCGTGTTCCTTACTGAACCGGTTTGATTGAAGTATCCTTGACCCGCGCATCGAAATTCTCGACCAGTTCGCGCACAAACGGGTCCGCGTCGATGGACTCGATCGCTTTGGCCAGTTTTGCCTGGCGCTCCTGGTTCTCGATTTGCGCCGGGGTCTTGCCGCTGCCGCCGGTCGAGATGCGCAGCCGCAGCTTGCGGCCGAAATATTCACCGAGGGCGGTCTGCAACTTCTCGGTGTAGGCTTTTTCAACCAGGTGCCTGTGGGCCTCGGGTACGACCAGGTCGAGATTATCGCCTTGCAACGCCTGGAACTCACAATTGGCCCCCAGCATGCGTGCCATGCCTCCGACCTTGATGCGCCTGACGAGATTCCTCCAGTCCGACAGTTCCGCCTCGATAGGCCTCGCATCCGCGATTGCGGGGCTTGACTTCTCCGCAGCTCGCGGTTGATCGACTGCCCGCGTGACCGCGGCAATTGCCGCGGGGCGGCCAGGCGACGGATTCGCGGCGACCTTTCCACCCAGCTCGACGGGCACAAAGGCCAGCATGCGCATCAACGTCATGGTGAAACCGGCGAATTCATCCGGCGCGAGGCCAAGATCGCGCCGCCCGTGGATGGCGATCTGATAGAGCAATTGCACGTCGTCTTCGCTGAATGCGCGGCCGAGCGCAACCAGCGTATCGCGCTCCGGCTCATTGTCGGCGAGCGCATCGGGAACGCTCTGCGCCAGCGCTATCCTGTGCAGCAGCGTCGCGAGTTCCTGCAGCGCCGTATCGAAGGACAGGCTGCGTGCAGCCATGAGATCGGCTTCGGCCAGAAGGGCCGGACCATCACCCCTTGTCAGCGCTTTGAGAATCGAGAAGAGGTAACCGCGGTCGACCGCGCCCAGCATTTCCCGTACCGAGATCTCTTCGACTTTTCCCGCGCCGTGCGCAATCGCCTGGTCGAGCAACGACAAAGCATCGCGCAAGCTGCCCTGCGCTGCACGCGCAATCAGATTCAGCGCCGGGACTTCGAACGTCACGTTTTCTTTGCCGAGCACGTTTTCGAGCTGATCGCGAATCTGCGCCAGCGGAATCTGCTTCAGGTTGAACTGCAGGCAGCGCGACAGCACAGTCACCGGGATCTTCTGCGGATCCGTGGTTGCGAGGATGAATTTGACGTGAGCCGGCGGCTCCTCCAGAGTCTTCAGCATCGCATTGAATGCGTTGCGCGAGAGCATGTGCACTTCGTCGATGATGTACACCTTGAAGCGCCCGCTTGCCGGTGCATACAACGCGTTCTCCAGCAATTCGCGCATATTGTCGACCTGGGTATTGGACGCGGCATCGAGTTCGATCAGATCCACGAATCGACCGCCGTCGATCTCGACACAGGCCGTGCACTTTCCGCACGGCGTGGCGGTTACGCCAGTTTCGCAGTTGAGCGCCTTTGCGACAATTCGCGCGAGCGTGGTCTTGCCGACACCGCGTGTGCCGGTCAGCAAGTACGCATGATGAAGGCGATTCTGAGTAAGCGCATTGCTGATGGCGCGCACCACATGTTCCTGGCCAACGAGCTCGGCGAAATTTTTCGGGCGCCATTTGCGCGCAAGCGCGAGCGTCACTTTGATCCTCGGAGATTCTCAACAAAAACACTCACCGCGGAGGACGCGGAGGAAAACCGGTTCGATGAGACGCCAGCGGGGATCAACTTGGTATTGATTCTTCGCAGATCATCAAGCCACTGTGATGTCAAAGCGTTCATCGGCCATTGAGTACTCATACCACTAGAATATTCTGAACTTCGTCTTTCCTCTGCGTCCTCTGCGGTGAGCGCTTTTCTTTTAGGGGTGGCGAGCCTTACCCCGGCACTTGCAAAGAATAGCTTTGGCTGCTTCCTTCCGGACCTGACCAGATTCACTACCATGCAATGCGGGGAGGCCCGCCATTGAAACTCGTAAGGCGTGAGGCGAGAGGCGCAAGGCGATGGATGGCCGCGCTCGCGCGCCACTTCCGTAAGACCCCTCACTCCTCCCCCTTCTCGCCTCACCGTCGCAGTCACTACGCGACTGCGACCGGTATCTTGCCTATTTTCAACTGCCACTCGCGCGGGCCGGTTTGATGCACCGAGGTGCCGTTGACATCGACTGCGACCGTGACCGGCATGTCCTTGACTTCAAATTCGTAGATCGCTTCCATCCCGAGATCGGCAAACGCGACCACGCGTGAAGATTTGATTGCCTTCGACACGAGGTAGGCAGCGCCGCCGACCGCCATC
>JANMYN010000113.1:0-2161 GCA_031382195.1 Betaproteobacteria bacterium | reverse complement strand
ACGCCTTGTCTACGCCATCTTCAACCGCGAGCTGGTACACCGCCAGAACATGGTCCGGCTGCTGGGCATGCTCAATGCGGAAGCGCGCGTCGCCGCTTTCCTGCTCGACCTGTCGGAGCGCTGCGGACGACTGGGTTGCTCGAAGTCCTCTTTCGTCCTGCGCATGACGCGCCAGGAACTGGGCAGCTATCTGGGCATAAAACTGGAAACGGTCAGCCGGGCGCTGTCGGCGTTCGCCACGTCGGGCTTGATGGATGTCAGTCGCCGCGAGGTCGTGCTGAACGATATTGACGGACTGCGGCGTAAACTCGAATCGCCGGCCGCAAAAGATTGCGCTCGTCGCGGTAGCCGGCAGGGAACGCCCGGTTCGGCGGCCGCGCCTGCGCGGGTCACGTCGCAGGCAATGCGTGTATCGCAGATGGCGGCCTGAGCAGTCGTTGCGAGGCGCTGGCAAGCGCTTTTGACGATTGAAGTTTATTCAACCCGGGTCTGGAGGAGACAAGCATTGAGCGCTTCGGATTCGCCCCAGGCAACATTGCCTGATCGTCCATGTCCGCACACGGCCCTGAATGGACTTGCGTAGATGCCGCCCGTTTTGCGCGTGAACGGACATTCGCATGCGCATCAGGGCGGCTCCGAATCGACAGGAGGACACGTTCACGGCCATTGCGCCGATAATGTGCACGATCACGGGAATCGGTTAAGACGAGGTGAGCAGGATGGCACTTCTCGGAGCTGGATTCAGCCACAATCGGGGAGCGCCGCTTGCCGCCGAAGTCATGGGGGACGTTCTGGGACGAATTGCTGAGGATCGCACCGCCGCTTCAATTGGTGCGCCGTTTCCTCGATTGTGAGGATGCGCTCGCCCTTGTGCAGCGGCCGTTCGACAGCAGCCGCATCGACGGACCGATGGAGTTTTCGCAGGACGCGCTTGATTCGATATCGACCTACCTCTCGCGCTTGGGCTGTCCGCCCCGTACCGTGTTGGCGCACGCTGTAAGTACGGAAAAACAATGACCCTGGCTCGTCTTATTGCCATCGCGGTGCTGACGCACATGGCGTTCGTGGCCGCGCGCATGACCGCTTCGCTCTACGCGCTGGCGAACAACGCGTCGACCTTCACCGTGGGCGTGATCTTGGCGCTGTTCTCTCTGGTGCCGATGCTGATCGCGCTGCGCGCCGGCCGCTGGCTCGACGCGGTAGGGCCGCGGCGCCCGATCCTGATCGGAACGCTGTTCATCCTTGTGGGCGTGCTGCTGCCGTCGGCTTTCTCCTATGCGGCGGCGGACCTGGCGCCTTTGTTGGTCGCGGCCGCACTGATCGGCACCGGCGCCATGCTGACGATGCTCTCGATCCAGAAACTCGTCGGCGACCGCGCCGACCCGAGCCGCCGGGCGGCGGCATTCTCCTGGTTGGCGCTGGGCGCCTCGATATCCGGTTTCATCGGGCCGGTCTTGAGCGGGCTGCTCATCGACTCGTTCGGTCATCGTGTCACCTTCGCCGTGCTGGTGGGCGTGGTGCTGCTTGCATTGGCGCTGGTATGGGTCAATCGCGGGCTGCTGCCCGCGCGCGAGGGCAGGGTAATCGGCCCGGAGCCGCTGCACCCGCTCGAGTTGCTGATGCACACCGAACTGCGGCACATCCTGATCGCCACCGCGTTGATCTCCATGTCCTGGGACCTGCAGACCTTCGTAATTCCGGTGCACGGCACGCTCGTTGGCCTGTCAGCGTCCGAGATCGGTTTCGTGCTCGGTTGCTTCGCGCTGGCGACCTTCACGATTCGGCTTGCCATGCCTTGGCTGTCGCGGCGGGTCACCGAATGGCAGGTGCTGACCTACACACTGTTCTGCGCCACGCTCGCGTTCAGCCTGTTCCCGCTGTTCTCGTCCCGCGCGCCGCTGATGGCCGTCGCCTTTTTGCTCGGCCTGGGATTAGGCGCGGCACAGCCGAACGTCATGTCGCTGGTGCACCTGCACTCGCCGTCGGGCCGGGTAGGCGAGGCGCTGGGTTTGCGTTCGATGATCATCCATAGCAGCCAGGTGGTGCTGCCACTCGTGTTCGGTGCCTTCGGCTCGGTACTGGGCGCCGCGGCGATGTTCTGGACGATGGCGGGGCTGGTGTTAACAGGCGGCCTGGCGGCGCTGCGATGGGGAAAGCACCG
>JANMYN010000112.1:0-7448 GCA_031382195.1 Betaproteobacteria bacterium | reverse complement strand
TCCCCTGTGAACGCCATGCTTTCGTCGTCCAGGACGTAGGTCACGCACCCGTTTGTGTGGCCGGGCGTGGCGCGGACCTGGAGATGACGTGCGCCGAATTCAACCTTGTCGCCGTGGGCGAGCAAGCGGTCGGCGCCGTCGGCGCCGCTGGATTGCGCCAGTGCGATCCGGCTGCCAAATCGCCGCTTCAGAATCCATGCGCCGGTGACATGGTCGGCGTGGACATGCGTTTCCAGCGTGTACACCAAGCGCAGCTCGAGTTCGCTCACCAGCGCCGCATCCCGGCTTGCCTGCTCGAAGACCGAATCGATCAGTACTGCTTCACGACTACGGCTATCACCCAGAAGGTAGGTATAGGTAGAGGACTGCGGGTCGAATAACTGCCTGAATATGAACATTACAATTCCCGGGTATTATTTCCAACAGCGTGGTATCAATCGGCAATCAGAAAATGTTGCGTCCGTCGCCTCGCGAGCGGACGTCATGAATCCCAACTACAAGTCTACCCTTCGCAGTAAATCCTCGCGGTACCGCGATGACTAACGCGCCGCGCCCGGCGAACAACTGTTCGAATCGTGCTCGGCAAGCAAAAATTTCCCGATGATTGATTTTCAAACTGCACAGAGCCGGTGAAAATTCCCTGCATCTTCCGCGCCGGATCGGGCGCAATCTTCAATACCGGCGAGTGCGAAGATACAAGTATTGTTTTGCTGTCGAAATCCGCCGTTGCGCAGCTCCACATTTCTGAACCTTGCGCAACAATTCGGCCGACTCGTCGTGGCGTTTCCCGACGAGCAATAATGCCCTCGCCCATTTGTCCTGCCTTCTCGTGGGATGGCCGCGCCTGCTCCCCGATGCTAAGCTGAACCTGGTACCAGCATACGACATGCGCCGCTGGCGTTAAACGCCCGCATTCCTTTTAAACCGCTACGGGGACCCGGCAATGAAAATCCTGAGCGACTGGGGCGCGGCATTGAGCGCAGCCTTTGCGCAATTCGCCGAGCGTGCCGGCCACTTTCTGCCCAGTATTCTGGGCGCGATCCTGTTGCTGCTGATTGGCTGGGTTGTCGCGCGGATATTGCGCACCGTGGCGATTCGCACCGCTTTCATCGTCGACCGCATGATGTCGCGTTTTATTGCCACCGCGAGCGCAGAGCGCGCCAAACTGTCCCAGTCCTCGGCAAAAATACTCGGCAGTATCGTGTTCTGGCTGGTCCTGCTCTTCTTTATCACCGCAGCCACCCAGATGTTGGGCTTGAATGCCTTCACGGCCTGGCTTGCCGGCGTAGTGAACTATGTGCCGACGCTGTTTGCCGGGGCGCTCATTATCGCGGCGGGATTCCTGCTGAGCCGCCTGGCGCGCGAATTGGTGGTGGCAACTTCCGCCATCGCCCGTCCCAGGCAGCGCGAGTTGTTGGGACGCACTGTGCAGGCGATCATCCTGGTAACTGCGCTGTTAGTCGGTGCCGATCAAGTCGGGATCAAGGTTACTTTCCTGATGATCATCGCCGCTGCGGCCGGTGGAACGATTGGCGCGTCGGTGGCCCTGGCGCTGAGTCTGGGCGCCTGAAACTACGTGGCGAACCTGATCGGCGGCCACCATCTGCGACAGGCGTTTTCAGTGGGTCAGACCGTAAGAGTGGCCGGCATCGAAGGCCGTATTCTCGAACTCACGCCAGTTTCAATGATCCTGGAAACCGAAGAAGGTCGCGTCACACTGCCCGCCAAGGTGTTCGGTGAAGAGCCCATCGTGCTCAAGATCGGTGAGCGATAGTCATGGGCAGCACGGAAGATCTGTCCTTCGCATTTCTCGAATCGCATCCGACCGACGCGGCGCGGGTGCTCGAGCGCGTCGCGCCGCAGAATGTGGCCGCGTTGCTCTCGGATGCACCGGTGCGGCTCGTGGCGCCGGCACTGCGCGCGATGCTGCCGATGCACGTGGCGCGTTGTCTCGATACCCTTGCCGACGACACCGTATCAGGTCTGCTGCGCGCCATGGGGCCACAAGCCGGTGTCGCAGTACTGCACTACGTGCCGGAATCCCGGCGCAATGCCTTGCTCGCGCAACTACCCACTGCGCTGACCATGGCATTCCGTCTGCTGCTTGGTTACCCTGAGGACACAGTCGGCGCATGGATGGACCCGCGCGTACTGGCTTTGCCTGCGGATACGACCGCCGAAACCGTAATCAGGCGACTGCGCGAAGCGGAGGGAGAAAACGCCGCCAGCATATTCGTCATCGACCCGGGGCAGCGTCTGCTGGGTCAGGCTGATCTGCCCGAAGTGCTGCGCGCGGCCGCCGATGCCCCTTTGTCCAAAGTAATGCACAAGGTGAAATATACGCTGCCGGCGCGAACGGCAATTCTCGCGGTCCAGGAACATGCCGGCTGGGACGATTATCAAATGCTGCCTGTGGTGGAGCGTGAAGACCGATTCGTCGGTGCACTGGATCGCGGCGTGCTGGCCCGCGCTCTTCTGCGCACCCGACGCATCCGGGCAGGCAGCGGTTACGGCGATATGGTCGCCTCAGTTGCCAGCGACTACTGGCTGGGGGTCGCGAGCCTGATCCAACTGGTCGTGGCACTGCTTCCGGACACACCGCCCCAGTCAAATGGCGAGTCCCATGAACGCTAGCGCCAGCACCGTTGTGGCGGCACTCAACCTGCGCTATCTGCTCGATTACCCCGGAGAGGCAGCGCGCCGCCTGGAATTGATGAGCGCCGCCGAAGTGGCCGCATTGCTGGCGACGCAGCCACCGCACGCCGTGGTTCCGGTATGGGACAAACTCGCTTCCGACGTTGAGCAGGCGGTGATCGAACTCCTGCCAGACGACATGGTGCGCCATTTGCTGACGGAGCTGGAGCCGGCGCTCGCCGCGGGACTGCTGGTCCGGCTGGAACCGGAGCAACGCCAACATTGCCTGACACTGCTCGACCCGCAGATCGTCGCGGAACTCAGCAAGCTGATGGATTATCCGCCGGATTCTGCAGGGCAACTGATGGACCCGCGCATCGTAACGCTGCGCTCCGAGTTCAGCGTTCACGAAGCATTGACGCGGCTGCGGGCGCTCAAGCGACGCGACGTGCACGAAATTTTTCTGGTGGACAATGCGGGGCAACTCGAAGGGCGCGTGCAAATCCAGGACCTGGCAATGGCGCAGCCCGAGGTGCCGCTGGACCAGCTGCGGCGCAAGATCTCGGCGGTGGTGACCGATATCGCGCCGCGCGAGGAAGTGGTGGAACTGCTGGAGCGCAGCGATATTACCGATCTGCCGGTGGTGGATTTTTCCGGCCGCCTGATCGGTGTCAGCCGTCAGTCCGCGCTCGTGTCCGCAGTACAGGAAGAAGCCAGCCTCGACATTCAGACCATGGTCGGCGCCAGCAAGGACGAGCGTGCACTTTCCAAAGCGGGATTCGCCGTGAGAAAACGCCTGCCATGGCTGCAGATCAACCTGCTTACCGCTTTTCTTGCAGCCTCGGTGGTCGGGCTCTTCGAAGGCACCATCGCCAAGTTCACCGCCAGTGGTTACGGGCCAATCCGGCAATGCCGGCGCGCAGGCGCTGGCGGTGACCATGCGCGGACTGGTGCTGCGCGAAATCAGCCTTCGCCACTGGCCCAGAGTCGTGTTCAAGGAAATCAGTGTGGGCTTTCTCAACGGCCTCGCCATCGCCGCCACTACTGCGCTCGGCGTTTACTTCTGGAGCCGCTCCATCGGACTGGTGCTCATCATTTCCGCCGCGATGGTGATCTCCATGGTTGCAGCCGGTTTCGCTGGCGCGTTGGTGCCCATCACACTGAGCCGCTTCGGTCAGGACCCGGCGCAGTCCTCGTCCATCATTCTGACGACCGTCACCGACATCGTCGGTTTTTTCTCGTTCCTCGGCATCGCAACACTGCTTTCAGGAATGCTGCTGCAAACCGCGGGCTGAATATCTGCTGTCCTGCTTCACTGCTTCAGGTCCGCCAACCCTTTGAGACAGAAAAGCGGCAACAACGGCAGTTGGTTACTTTGCCGACAGCAGGCAGGTCATGGTTGGAATCTGGACTGGTCCAGTCGCTGCTGACTACCCAAGCACGCCTTTGATCATCCCGGCAAAAACTACCAGTACCGTAGCGATCATGCCCCAGAAAATCGCTCGCTCCGAAAACTCATTGGCTCGAACCAGCGTATCGCTTGAGTTTTTTCCGTAACCTTTGTCCATCGCTACTTCCCTCGCGTAGGGTGGTCCAACAAGTGGTGCGCCTGGAGGGCATTTCCAGGGAGGTCGCATGCCTATAGGCGGCAGTGCGCTACAAACTCTCCCAACTCCCTCCGGCGCACCCTCTACGTCGCAACGGCTGTGCCAGTTCGAGAAATCGAATTAATGACACTTCGGATATTGTTGGAAAACGCCCTGTTTACAAGCACAAGAGAGAAACGGCGGGAGGCGAGCGCAACGGTGTGTCGAATGATCAACACACGGTACAGTCGAAAAGCGTCACAGAGCGCCGCTCGTCACTTGCGTATTCGACAAGCGCCCCTTGTTGCAGCGGCAAATATCGCCGTTCCTTTGCGACAAACCCTCTACGCCGTTACATAAAGCCGACTCGGGCTTCCAATGCTCGCAAGAGGACGACAACCCCGATCATTCGCCGTATTCGTCGTGGCGCCGCACCCAGGCCATCGGGTATGACAGAGCGTGTTCGTCCCGCCCTTTTGGCACCAGGTCCATGTACTGATACGCCCCGTTCAACATATCCAATCCGCGCGCATAGCAGGAATAGGTGTGGAAAACCGCTCCGTTCGCGTTCTTGCAGAACACGCTGATGCCGGGCAGTTCCTGGCTGGAGAATTTGCCGCTTTGGAAGTTGTAGAACACCTCGCCGCGATTCATCTCCTCCGCTGTGAACGATACATGGTAGTCATGGTTGAATTCGTTGCCCGACGATGAAACCCACTTGAATCGCCAACCCATCCGGTTCCGGTAGGCCTGCAGCTTGTCCATCCCTGCCTTTGATACCGCTGCCAGAGTGATATCCCGCTGATTGAGATGGGTGACGAGGCCGTCGAAGTGGTCGACCCAGAAGGAGCAGCTCTTGCACCCGGCCTCCCAGTCAGGCCCGAACATGAAGTGGTACACGATCAGCTGACTGCGCCCCGCGAACAAATCCGCCAGGGTTTCTTCACCCTCGGGGCCCTGAAACACATACTCTTTGTCCACGCGCACCCAGGGCAGCTCACGCCGCTCCCGGCTGAGTTCATCCCGCCGCAGCGTGAAATATTTTTCGCGCGACAGGAGCTGTTTGCGCGCTTCGATCCATTCGCTTCTTGTAACGATTCTATGATTTTCCATGTCGGGCCCTCCAACGGATTTTCTCGTTTGCGACCATTACCGGAACGATACAAAGACTACACGGCGCCAAACGCGTGATGTCGATTCAGTCGGGGCGATCTGGCGGTACTAACGCCCGCCAACTCACTCTGCCATTTGCGCCAGCAACTCCAGGATGCGGGTCCACCCGCCTGTGTGGTTGCGCACAGCCGCCTCGTCCGGCAATCGCTCATGCGTAATCACGATTTCCGTAGTGCCGCGACCCGGAAGAAAATCGATTGTGACGAGCGTCTCGGTCTGTTTTGTACCTTCCGAAATCCACGTGAAGGCAAGACGCCTCGGGCGATCGATGACCCGGTAGGTTCCGGTGTGCACATACGAGTTTTCCTTGCCGTGCATGATGATTTCGAAACCCCCTCCAATCCGCGGATCCGTTTTGGCCGCACTACGCTGAACATCGCCAGGACACATCCACTCGGCGAGGCTGGCAGGGTCGAGCCATGCGTCGAACAACTTCTCGGCCGAAGCGGCGATCTGCCGTCGCACCACCAGTGCGGCCTTGGTCATCGTGCCGGTCATTTTCGCTTGCTCCTTTTCGGATTCCGGCGTCGCTTCGTCACGAACCGCTCCAGGGCCGCGAGCTTGCTTTCCCAGAAATGCCGGTACTCCTCGATCCACGCGGACGCCTCGTCGAACGGCATTGCGTCGAGCGACAACACGTGATCCCGCCCGATGATCTCGCGACGTACCAGCCCGGCCCGCTCGAGGATCTTGATGTGCTTCGAGACCGAGTTGAGCGATACCGGAAAATCGTTTGCGATGTCGGTGACGCGTGCATCAGCGTTGGCGAGCCGGGCCAGAATCGCCCTGCGGGTCGGGTCCGCAACCGCGCCGAATACGGCGTCCAGCCGGCCAAGCTTATATTCATCCATATGGGTGAATGTTAATTCCGGGCAGAACCGGTTGTCAAGCACCCTGCGGGAAATGACGTCGGATCGGATATGTGAGCACGCCCGCGCAATGACATGGGGTTTGTCGGATAAATCCGCGGGGAATCGGCTCCAACGGCCTGCATCTGCTTGCCGGCTTCAAACGTAGCTTTGCTGTCTCGCGCTAACCCCAATCAGCGCCTGACCCGACCTATCCCCCACGAATTACTCAGATCGGATGCATCAGGCGACGCCATCAGTGAGCGCACATGATGACTTGCCGACGGCGTACCGGTCGCGGTAGCGTCTTTTGATACCCAACGTCGCCTCGATAGCAACTCTGTCCGTCGGGCTTGCCCACGCCGAAATTTGGCAACAGCATCCTCATCCACGCGATGTGCGGAACGTTAGCGGTACGAAGGTCGATCGCATGGTTGTTGCCCGCGCGGGGACGTGAAAACCAAACTTGACGTGGTGCATCATGAAGACAACTGCATTGCAAGGACTAACCGGGTCAATGGTATTGACGGCCATCATGCGCTACGCGCTGCCCTTGGCTATCGCCCAGGTTCTCGGTGTGATTCTGTTCGCGGTCTGGGCGCTCAGTTTCTAGCCTGCTGACCCAAATAGAAAGCGAGGCCAGACTCTAATTCCCCGAAGGGGATTGGTGGGTTCAACTCCCAGTACACCAGACTCGCATCAAAATAAAAGAGCCGCCCGTGGGCGGCTTATGCTCGAATGCGGATTGGCGCCGGGATGCATAATTGTCCCGTTGCAATTCCTGTCACGCAATCACATCTCCCTTCCCGCTTCTTGCGTGACCCTCTGCACCGGCGAGAGCAGATTCGCCAGCACCGTGGGGCTGCCGGGATTGCGATGCCTGACTCTCTAGCGGTTCCGGGCTCGCCCCGGAAACGCCGCGGACAGTTGGAATCGCGGATTCTCCAGATGTCCGGTTATATGTGCGGTATCGAACAGCAGGTGCGCGGATTTGGGTATAGCTTCATACGCGTACCAGCTGGTTGTCAATGAAACCGCGCCGTGATCGAGGTCATCGGCTTTATTACGATCAGCCTGGCAACCTGTCACAAACAGAACACAATTGCAGGGAATTGCAATGTCGAGATTGCTGGAGAAAACCGGGATCGATCGGATCGCGGCCATTGGACGGGGTATATGCTCAGTGTCGCTGCTGCTATTGACAATC
>JANMYN010000062.1:0-1516 GCA_031382195.1 Betaproteobacteria bacterium | reverse complement strand
GCGCGCTCGGCGCCAAGGATCTGCGCCCGTACATTGAGGAACTGTCGAAAGTCGCCGACGTCCATATCAGCCTGCACCCGAACGCCGGGCTGCCGAATGCATTCGGCGAGTACGACGAGAGCCCGGAATACACCGCTTCGTTCCTGAAGGAATTCGCCGAGGCGGGATTTCTCAACATAGCCGGCGGCTGCTGCGGTACGACGCCCGCGCACATCAAGGCTGTCAGCGAGGCACTGAAGGACATTGCGCCGCGCAAGGTGCCGGAGGTTGAGAAGAAACTGCGCCTCTGCGGACTGGAGCCGCTCAACATCGGCAACGACTCGCTGTTCGTCAATGTCGGCGAACGCACCAATGTTACGGGCTCAAAGGCGTTTGCCCGGCTGATCCTGGCCGGCAACTATGCGGAAGCCCTGGCGGTTGCGCGGCAGCAGGTTGAGAACGGCGCCCAGATCATCGACGTGAACATGGACGAGGCGATGCTGGATTCGAAGATCGCGATGTCCACGTTTCTGAATCTGGTCGGCTCCGAACCGGACATCTGCAAGGTGCCGGT
Source organism: Betaproteobacteria bacterium (assembly GCA_031382195.1). Classification (GTDB taxonomy): domain Bacteria; phylum Pseudomonadota; class Gammaproteobacteria; order Burkholderiales; family JACQAP01; genus JACQAP01. The sequence goes on along the minus strand of JANMYN010000062.1, from coordinate 963 downwards.
GATGATCGATTCCTCCAAGTGGGAGGTCATCGAGGCCGGGCTCAAATGCGTGCAGGGCAAATGCATCGTCAATTCGATCAGCATGAAGGAGGGCGAGGAAGAATTCCTGCGCCAGGCCCGGCTGGTCAGGCGCTACGGCGCAGCCGCCGTGGTGATGGCATTCGACGAGAAAGGCCAGGCGGACACGCTAGCGCGCCGCATCGAGATATGCACGCGCGCCTACAACCTGCTGCTCAAGGAAGCCGGTTTTCCGCCTGAGGACATCATTTTCGATCCCAATATTTTCGCCATCGCAACCGGGATCGAAGAGCACAACGTCTACGCCATTGAATTCATCGAGGCCACCCGCGCGATCAGGAAATCGCTGCCGCATGTGAGGATCAGCGGTGGCGTGTCGAACATCTCGTTCTCGTTCCGCGGCAACGAGCCGATCCGCGAAGCCATCCATACGGCGTTTCTCTATCACACGGTAAAGGCCGGGATGACCATGGGTATCGTCAACGCCGGCCAGCTGGGCGTTTATGAACAGATCCCCAAAAGCCTGCTGGAACTGGTCGAGGACGTGCTGTTCAACCGCCGCCCCGATGCGACGGAACGCCTGGTCGAGTTCGCCGAGAGCTACAAGGGCGATGCCAGAGTGTCGAAGGAAGACCTGACGTGGCGCAACGGCACGGTCGGCGAACGCCTGACGCATGCGCTGGTCCGGGGCATCAATACCTACATCATCGAGGACACGGAGGCCGCCCGGCTCGAAGCCGAGCGCCCGATCCACGTGATCGAAGGCCCGCTGATGGTCGGCATGAACGTGGTCGGGGATCTGTTCGGCGCGGGCAAGATGTTCCTGCCGCAGGTCGTGAAATCCGCCCGCGTGATGAAGGAGGCGGTGGCGCACCTGATACCGTATATCGAAGCGGAGAAGGCGAAGCTGGGAACGACCGGCCAGAGCAAGGGCAAGATCGTGAT
>JANMYN010000036.1:0-1761 GCA_031382195.1 Betaproteobacteria bacterium | reverse complement strand
GTGCCGTTGGCCGGGATCAGGCCTTCCGCCGTCAAGCCTATCTTCCCGGTGTCGACAATGAACCACCCCGCCAGGAATGGAGGCGTTTCGATACAAGTGGTCTTGACGCTGCCGGCGACCACCATCAGGCCGCTGGGCAATGTGTCGATCAACGGCCCGGTCAGGTTCGCGGGTGTGTCGTTGGCGTTGCTGAACGTAATGGTAAGAGTCGAGACCCCGCCCGCATTGATGATGCCCGGGCTGAAGGTCTTGACCATCGTGGGTGGTATGGAAGTGACCTGTATGACGCATGTGGGGCGGGAGACTCGGTTGGAATCCATCGTCACTTCACCATTTCGCGCCAGGGCTCTACCGGACAGGTTTGCGCCGGTTTGGAGGGCGATGCTCGTGAGCGCGACAATAGTTCCCACGAACGAAGTGCCTGTACCGAGCGTCGCGGAGCTGCCGACCTTCCAGAAGACGTTGCATGGCTGAGCGCCATTCTTCAGCAGCACGGATGAGCGGCTCCCCGTCGTGAGAGTGCTCACTGTCTGGAATACCCAGACCGCACCGGCCTTGCCCCCGGCGTCGAGCGTGAGCTCGCCGGTCAACTGAGCCGAGGACTAAAAACAATAAACGCCCGGCACGAGCGTCTTGCCGCCGAGGTCCTGATCCGTCATGTTGGAAGTGCACGCCTGGCCTTCCAGATCATTATACAATTTGGTGGTGTCAATCTGAGCCTGATCCGCCTGCGTATCGGCCGCATGTGTCTGCCCGGGCGCAACGATCCCGGGAGGGAAGCCGGTGATCGCTGCGCCCGGGCTGACACCCAGGTTTCCGGTGATGACGCTCCGACCGGTATTAGTCACCGTCGTGCCGCCGAGTACCGCAAAGACCTTCTCCGCGCCCAGTGTTGGCGCGATCGCGGCCGCGGCCGTGTTGGCTTGGTTCGCGTTCTGATCCCCGCTGCCGGTGCCGCATCCGGCTACAAGAGCAGCCAGCAGTAGTGCCGTGAGCCACGTAAGTGGTCCGAATAAGCTTCCGAATCTGGTCATCATGTTTCTCCTCACAATCGAACGCCGCCAGGGATCGGTGTGCGGCTGATTTATTGCGGCCGCGGATCCTTGAGTACGGCACCGAGGTTTTGGCCCCGAGCAATGGCCACTATCCCCCGCCGTCACAGGACGTTCTGTTCGATTGCGCACGTAACGCGAAAATAAGCCGGCCTCGCGTCGATGACTTGTCCGCCTTCCGATGACGATGCTATGTGCGCTACCCCACACAACAGGCAAACGTCGCTTCCGGCTCCCGCCCGGGGCTTTCCTCATCGAAACGCTCACCGCGCCTATCGAGCCTCGCAAACCCCCTGACTGCCGCCCCCCTCACAAAAAAGCCCGCAGGACAAAAAAAGAAAGGATCCTCGCGGATCCTTTTCGTTGTTGTTCGTTCAGGCGCTTGCGGCCGACTGAGTGCAACTCGTCACGTTCGTCTTACGCGTGATCTTCCATGGGCGTGGCGCAGATAGCGCGGGTAATAATTCGTGGTACTTCAGACTTTTCTGTCGCGTCGCGAACGCGGAAGGCAGAAAGCCGAACATTGCGTGAACGGACGTTGTCTTAAAACCTGTATTTCACTTCCAACCCGTATTCCCGCGTCTCGTTTTTCGGTTCGCGTCCGAAAACACCGAAACCGATTGGTACGATATCCGAATCCTCGATACTCCAGTAATTCATCCAGGGGCCGAACGCCCATGAACCCTTCTCTGCCATCACCGAAAGGCGA
>JANMYN010000025.1:0-7682 GCA_031382195.1 Betaproteobacteria bacterium | reverse complement strand
GATCCCGAGATGGAAGTGGTTGCCGTCTGACGAAGATGGTGAATAGTGAACGGTAAACAGTAAACAGTGCACAGCGAACTGCGAGAGAGTGTCGGTGGTGACAGACTTCTTCCGTTTACCGTTCGCTGTTCACCGTTCTCTTGCCATGAGTGACTGGATTTTCGTCGCCGAGGCCGCAAGCATTGAGCCCGGCCACTATGAGACCGCCGATCTTGATGGCACGCTGGCGGCGGTGTTCAACGTCAATGGCGAGTTCTACGCGATCGAGGACGTCTGCACCCACGACGGCACGGTGCTCACCAGCGGCAATCCGATCGAGGGCGACGAAATCGTCTGTCCCCGGCACGGCGCGCGCTTCTGTGTGAGAACGGGCGAAGCGCTTTCGGCCCCGGCTTACGAACCCACGGCGACCTTTCCGGTCAAGGTGGAGGACGGAAAAGTCTACGTCCGCGACAACAGATGGGATTGAGCGCTGTTCGTTCCACCACTGCCGTTGCCACGTTGTCCTAGGTCAGTTCTTTCAGTACGGCGCGCACCTGTGCCGTGCGCGCCGACACATCAGGCATCGTGGCTTCAATGCGCAAGCGGTCCGGTCCGCTCAGTTTGAAGTTCCTGCGGGACTGCACTAGCCGGATGATTTTCGAGGAATCGATAGGCGGGTTGGGAATGAATTGCAGTATTAGCGTCTCCGGCCCGGCGTCGATGCGCGCGATGCCGAAGGCCTTCGATGCGATGCGGAGGCGGTGAGTTTCCAGCAGGCACTTGGCGGGCTCGGGCGGAAGCCCGAATCGATCGACCAGTTCTTCCTGCATCGCCTCCAGTTCTTCGAGCGTCTCGCAATTGGCGAGGCGCTTGTACAACACCAGGCGTTCGTGGATGTCGGCGCAATAATTTTCCGGCAGCAGCGCCGGCGTGTGCAGATTGATCTCTGTGCCGAGATTGAAATTTCCTGAGAGTTCCGGCTCTTTGCCGGCCTTCAGAGATTTGACCGCGGCGTTGAGCATCTCGGCGTAAAGCGCGAAGCCGATTTCCTGCATTTCGCCGCTCTGGGATTCGCCGAGCACTTCGCCGGCGCCGCGGATCTCCAGGTCATGCATTGCCAGGTAGAAGCCCGATCCCAGCTCTTCCATCATCTGGATCGCCTCGAGGCGTTTCTTTGCCTGGGCACCGATGGCGTCCTCGTCCGGCGTCAGCAGATACGCGTAGGCCTGATGATGGGAGCGACCGACGCGGCCGCGCAATTGGTGCAGTTGCGCGAGGCCGAACTTGTCGGCGCGATTCATGATGATGGTGTTGGCGGTCGGAATGTCGATCCCGGTTTCGATGATGGTCGTGCATAACAGGACACTGAAGCGGGCCTGGTAGAAGTCGCGCATCACCAGTTCCAGTTCGCGCTCCGGCATCTGGCCATGCGCGACGCGGATGCGCGCTTCGGGAAGCAGTCGCGTCAGGCGTTCCTCCATGTGTCGGATGGAGTCGATCTCGTTGTGCAGGAAATACACCTGGCCGCCGCGCTTCAATTCCCGCAGCACCGCTTCGCGGATGAGTCCGTCGCCGATTGGTGCGACAAATGTCTTGATTGCCAGCCGTCGCTGGGGCGCGGTGGCAATGACCGAAAAATCGCGCAAGCCCTCCAGCGACATCGCTAATGTGCGGGGAATCGGCGTCGCCGTCAGGGTGAGAACGTCCACCTCCGCGCGCAGGGCCTTGAGCTGTTCCTTCTGGCGCACGCCGAAACGGTGCTCCTCGTCAATGATGGTCAGCCCCAGGTTCTTGAATTTGACGCCGCGCGATAGCAGCTTGTGCGTGCCGATGGCGATATCGACACGACCTTCGCCGAGGCCTTCGAGTGCGACCGTGGTCTCTTTGGTCGAGCGGAAACGGGACAGCTCCGCAATCTTGACCGGCCAGTCGGCAAAGCGATCCGAGAAGGTCTGGAAATGCTGTTCCGCAAGCAGCGTAGTCGGCACCAGTACTGCGACCTGCTTGCCGTCGGCAACGGCGACGAACGCGGCGCGCAACGCCACCTCGGTCTTGCCAAAGCCCACATCGCCGCAAATGAGCCGGTCCATCGGCCGGCCACTCTGCATGTCTCCCAGCACGGCGGAGATCGACGCGGCCTGGTCCGCGGTTTCCTCGAACAGAAAACCTTCGCGGAAGGCCTCGTAATCGTGTGGGTTAAGTTTGAAGGCATAGCCTTGGCGCAACGCGCGTTGCGCATAGAGGTTCAGCAACTCCGCGGCGGTGTCGCGAACCTGTGCGGCGGCGCGGCGACGGGCTTTTTCCCATTGCCCGCTGCCCAGCTTGTGCAGCGGTGCGGCTTCTTCCGACGCGCCGCTGTAACGGCTGATCATCGCCAGTTGCGATACCGGTACATAGAGCTTGTCGCCGGCGGCGTATTCGAGGGTCAGGAATTCCGTTTCCCCCTCGCCAAGGTCCATGGTCGCGAGCCCGAGGTAGCGGCCGATGCCATGCTGTGAATGCACGACTGGGTCGCCGACCTTGACCTCGGAAAGATCGCGCAGCATTCCTTCAGCATTGATGCGGCGTTCGCGCGTCGTGCGTGTGCGCACTTGCGAAGGATAGAGTTCGTTCTCGGTGACGATCGCGATGCGGCTGTCAGGATCGACGAACCCGGCATGCAGGGGACCGACGGTCAGCATCAACGCCTGCGTCGATTGCTCGAATGCGGCCCAGGACTCGCAGAGCGCCGGCCGCAGTTGATATTCGTGCAGCAGCCCGAGCATGGTTTCGCGGCGCCCCAGACTTTCCGCGATCAGCAGCACGCGCCCCTCGAAGCGCTCGCAGAACGATGTCAACAGCGAGAGCGGATTATTCGCGCGGCGATCCACGGCCACCGACGGCAACGCACTTGTCGATGCTGGTGATTCGGGATCTGTCGCCGAACCGGGGCCGCTCAGTTCGATGCGGGGAAAAGGTTTCAGGCTGCCGAAGAATTCATCTTCACGCAGGAAAAGATCGGCCGGCGGCAGCAGCGGCCGGTCCGGATCGCCGCGCAACAGGTTGTAGCGCGATTGCGTGTCGGTCCAGAATTGCCGGACTGCTTCGGCCACAGCATGATGCAGGCAAACGTGCGTGGCGGGCGGCAGGTAGTCGAACAGCGTCGCCGTCTCATCGAAGAACAGCGGCAGGTAGTATTCAATGCCGGCGGGCAGGAAACCCTGGCTGACATCCTTGTAGAGCCGGCTCTTGGACGGGTCCCCTTCGAATTTTTCGCGGAAGCGCACGCGAAACGCCGTGCGCGCGGCGTCGTCAGAGGGGAATTCGCGCGCCGGCAGCAGGCGCACGTCGTTGACTTTGTAGATGCTGCGCTGGGTGTCGACGTCGAATGTGCGGATGCTGTCCACCTCCTCGTCGAACAGGTCGATGCGGTAGGGCAGGGCGCTGCCCATCGGAAACAGATCGATGATGCTGCCGCGAAAGCAGAATTCACCTGGAGAGACGACCTGGGTGACGTGCGTATAGCCCGCGAGGCTCAATTGCTTGCGCAAGGTTTCCGCCGGCAGTTTTGCTCCCTGTTTAAGGAAGAAAGTGTATCCGGCGATGAAACTTGCGGGAGGCAACCGGTACAGAGCCGTGGTGACCGGGACTACGGCAACGTCGAACGCTGCGTGCGTAATCTGATAAAGGGTGGCGAGACGCTCGGAAATCAGATCCTGATGGGGGGAAAAACTGTCATAAGGCAGCGTTTCCCAGTCAGGTAGCAGAAATATTCGCAGTTCGGGTGCGAAGAATGCCAGTTCCAGGCGCAGGCGTTCGGCATCCTGCGCGGTGTCGGTCAGGATCAGCAGCGGCCGGGCGCCGCGCAATAGTGTTGCCAGCGCCAGCGCGTCCGCGGAATCGTGCAGTGAAGGTAGTTTCGTGCGGGCTCCCGATGCGGGGGCGAGGTAAGGCAGTTGCATCGTTGCGGTCTGGAAATGAGCCGCAATTATAGTGGAACCGGCGCTTCGCCGGCCCGGTCCGCCATGGCGGCCGCGGTTGCCGCGGCCATGCCGAGAGCCGATAATGCGAACTTTTCGCTGACTCATGTCCCGCTACCTCGCCGTCATTCCCGCAGCAGGCACCGGCAGTCGCATGGGAGGAACACTGCCCAAACAGTATCTGGCGGTCGACAACCGGCCGCTGCTGTACTACGCCATCGCCTGCTTGATTGCTCACCCTGCCATCGACCACGTCTGCGTGATCCTCGCAGCGGGCGATCGGCGCTTCGAGACCTATGACTGGAAGCCGTTCGCCGCCAAAATGGAGCCGCTCTACGTAGGCGGAGAATCTCGCGCGGCAACGGTGCTCAACGGCCTTGAGAAAATGGCGGGCCAGGCCAACGCCGATGACTGGATTCTGGTGCACGATGCGGCACGACCTTGCCTGAGTGCGCAGATGCTGGATCGGCTCATCACCGAAATCGGCGACGATCGTACGGGAGGGCTGCTGGCGGTCCCGGTTGCCGATACGCTCAAGCGCGCCAACGACGATAATCGCTCGATTCGAACCGAGCCGCGGGCCGGACTGTGGCAGGCGCAGACACCGCAGATGTTCCGCTACGATTTGCTGTTGCGTGCGTTGCGCTCCTGCGACCTGCAACAGACAACCGACGAGGCTGCCGCAGTGGAAGCGCTCGGCCTCAAACCGAAGCTTGTGCAATCGGTCGCAACCAACCTCAAAGTCACGCACATGCAGGATCTCGCTTTGGCGCAACTGATTTTGAACGAAGCCGCGGAGAAAAAATGAGAATAGGCCAGGGTTTCGACGTCCACGCGCTGGTTGCTGGCCGCGCGCTGATCATTGGCGGCGTGACAATCGCGTTCGAGAAAGGTCTGGACGGGCATTCGGATGCTGACGTGTTGCTGCATGCCGTGTGCGACGCATTGCTCGGCGCTGCGGCCCTGGGTGATATCGGGCGCCATTTTCCCGACACCGATTCCCGATATAAAGGCGCCGACAGCCGGATGTTGGTGCGCGAAGTGGCGAAATTGCTGCACGAAAACGGTTTCCACGTGGTCAATGTCGATTCCACGATCATCGCGCAGGCACCGAAGATGGCGCCTCACATTCCGGAGATGATCGCAAACATCGCCGCCGATCTCGGCATCGACCGCGGGCGCGTCAGTGTTAAGGCCAAGACGACCGAGAGACTCGGATTTGCCGGGCGCGGCGAGGGTATCGCTGCGGAAGCGATTGCACTGGTCGAATGGCGTCAGGCAACCGAGTTCGGCCGGCGCTGAGCGCGCGTACGCAAAGAGTCTTTTTCGCTCTGTGGCCGGATGCGCGTGTGCGCGCCGGTCTTGCACAAGCCGCGCGCCGGATGCATCGCGCGTCCCATGGCCGGCAAACTCGCGACGACAGCATTCATTTGACCTTGGTGTTCCTCGGCGTGGTCGATGCGGAGAAACTTCCGTGCTTGCTGGCGCCGCCGGCGACTGTCTTCACTTCAGCTTTCTGCCTTACTCTGGACGACTGGGGATGCTGGGCGCGCACGGGCATTGGCTGGGTGGGGCCGTCGCACATTCCCGGACCACTACGCGATCTCGCTGCGAATCTTGAAGGCTGGCTGCGCGGCGCCGGATTTGAACTGGAGGACAGGGTCTTCACGCCGCACGTAACCCTGGTCAGAAACGCACATGGCACGCCGCTGCCGGACGCAATGGTCCCGATTGAGTGGCAGGTCGAGGAATTCGCACTGATCCGCTCGCGGCTGGCGCCGGATGGCGCACGTTATGAGGTTCTACGCGCCTGGCCGTTGGGGTGATGGTGATCAGGCCGCCTTGGAAACGACGACGGGCAGTTCGATGCGTGCTTCGAGTCCGCCGCCCTCGCGCCCCAGCAGTTTCACATTGCCGCCGTGCATGTGGGCGGCGCGCTCGACGATCGCGAGTCCCAGGCCCGAACCCTTGCCGCCGGTGCGTGAAGCCTCCAGGCGCGTGAACGGCTGCATTACGCGCGAGAATTCGTTTTCAGGAATGCCTGGGCCGCGATCAAGCACCCGCACGACCGCGAATTCGCCGACGTGTTCGGTCGTTACTTCGATCTCGCATCCGCCGTAGCGCAAGGCGTTGTCGACCAGGTTCGTGACCATACGCTGCGTGGCGGTCGGCTTGAGCGTCAGCGGCGGCAGGTCGCCCAGTCTTGTTCTGATCGGCTGGCCCAGGCGCGAGAAGCGTTCGCATACGCTCGATACGATGTGGTTCAGGTCTTCGCCAGGGCGCGATGGCTCGTTGCCGCCTTCCCGCGCGAAATCGAGGAACTGGTTGATGATCGCGTCCATGTCTTCAATGTCCTGGATCATGCCCGGCCTCAAACTGTCGTCCTGCCTTTCATCGAGCATTTCCACGCCGAGCCGCAGACGCGATAGCGGGGTGCGCAGGTCGTGCGAAATGCCTGCAAGCAGCACGGCGCGATCGGTGTCGAGACGTTTCAAATTCGATGTCATCTGGTTGAACGCGCGCGATAGTGTACGGATCTCGGTTGGACCGCTTTCGTCAAGCGGCCGAGGTGTTTTGCCCGCGCCGATCTCGCCGGCCGCCGCAGCCAGAGCGCGCAATGGGCGATTGACCCGCAACATCAGCAAGTAACCACCGGCGATCGCCAAGGTCAGGCCAAAAATACTCCACCCTGTCCAGGCCCATGCTGACGCCGAGCCGCGCGCTTCCGCCGGAAACACCACCCAGTAGGCCTGGTCCTTGACCTTGATCTTGATCCATAAGGCACGGGTGGCGTCTTCGAGCATTACCAGCGCCTGTGCATCGCCGGAGAAGTCGCGCTTGAGATTTTCGCTGATGCTGCGCAACAACGGCGATTCCGGCAGCGGCACCTCCTCGTCGTCCCATGCGGTAGCCGGCAGCAGCCGGATGTTATGTTGCGTGGGCAGCTTTTCACTGAACTTGCGGCGTGCGGAAGCCGGCATCGCCTCCAGTGCGACGCTGACGGTGCTGATGACGCTGGAAATCTGGCTGGCGAGATATTCCGATTGGGCGCGGACGTTGTAAGTGCGATACAGCCCGAACCATATCAGCTGGCTCAGCACCAGCAGCGCCGAAATCAGCAGTACCGAACGCGACAAAAGAGACTGCGGAACCCAGTTCATGCTGCGGCCGGAATCTACTTGTCGTCGTCGGGCACGAATACGTAGCCTACACCCCAGACCGTCTGGATGTAGCGCGGGTGCGCGGGATCTTCTTCGAGCAACCGGCGCAACCTCGATACCTGCACGTCGATGCTGCGATCAAACACACCGTATTCCCGCCCGCGGGCGAGTTCCATGAGCCGGTCACGCGACAACGGCACCCGAGGATGCGTAATCAGCGTCTTGAGCATCGCAAATTCGCCCGTGGTCAGACCCAGTTGCTTGCCGTTGCGCGTGAGCGTGCGCGAACCCAGGTTGATCTCGAATGGGCCGAATTGGACCGGCTTGCGGCTTTCTTCCGGCGCGCCGGGTGGTGAAGCCACTGGAGACTGGCGTCGCAGCACGGCCTTTATGCGCGCGACCAGTTCGCGGGGATTGAACGGTTTTGGCAGGTAATCGTCGGCGCCGATATCCAGGCCGGCGATGCGATCCGCTTCGTCGCCCTTGGCCGTGAGCATGATGATGGGCGTGCGTTTTCCGGCCGAGCGCAGCCGGCGGCAGACGCTCATGCCGTCTTCGCCCGGCAGCATCAGGTCGAGGA
>JANMYN010000019.1:0-5354 GCA_031382195.1 Betaproteobacteria bacterium | reverse complement strand
GATCCCGAGCGGCGCAAACGCTGGATCGGCCTGGCGGCACGTTACCCGAGCCTGCCCCCTGATCGCCAGCAACGCATTCAGCAGCGCATGCACGAGTGGGCATCGCTGACACCCGAACAGCGCATACAGGCGCGTGAGCGCTACAAGCAACTCAAACAGCTTTCTCCGGAAAAGCACCACGAGTTGCACCAGCGCTGGCATGAATACCAGGAACTACCGGAAGAACAGCGGCGGAAGCTGCGCGAAGGTCCAGCCAAACCCGCCAAGTAGCCGGTGCAAAGCCCGTCTGACGAGCTCCCCGGCGCCGCGCCGGATCCGGCCCCACACAAAGCGCGCATGCACGCTGATCTGCAATTGGCTTCGCTGCGCGTGCGGCTCCTTAGTCTGGTTTACGAAGGGATGCTGCTGTTCGCTGTGTTGTTTGTATCTTCCTACTTGTTCCTCAGTATTGCCCGCGACGCGCAGTCCGGATTAGCGCGCGCCGTCTTCCAGATTTATCTGCTGTCCGTTTGCGGCGCTTATTTCGTTTTCTGCTGGGCGCGCACCGGCCAGACACTGCCAATGAAAACCTGGCGAATCCGCGTCGTCACCGCGGAAGGCGGCCGCCTGAGCCCTGGCAGGGCATTCAAGCGCTACCTTCTGGCAATACCCGGGATGCTGTCGGGCCTCAGCTTGTTGTGGGCGCCGTTCGACAGGGATCGTCAGTTCCTGCATGACCGGCTGGCCGATACCCGCATTGTGCGCGTGAACCGTGAACAGTTAACGGTGAACGGCGAACAGTAGAACCAGAACACGATCGGGCTCTTGCCGTTCACTGTTCACTGTTCACCGTTCACCGTCTTTCGACCTTCCACATCATCACCACCGCGGCGGCCAAAAACGCCAACGTCGGGAAAATCGCACTGAACAATGCCGGCCAGGCATTGAGCAAACCAAGATGCCCAAACAGTCGGTTTGCGAGATGAAATCCCAATCCCAGCATGATACCGGTGAAAATCTTGCCGCTGACCCCGCCCTCGCGCACCTGGAAATAGGCAAACGGCAACGCCATCACCATCATGACGAGCACGGCAAATGGGTAGATGATTTTCTGCCACAGCACGATTTCATAACGCGATGTTTCCTGACGATTCTCGCTCAGGTGCTCGATATACGAAATCAGCTCCAGCAGCGACATCTGTTCCGGGACGACCATCAGGACATTGAGAATCGATGGGTTGAGTACGGAGCGCCAGTAGGCCTCGGGAATCCGGCTCACCGTAGTGCGATTCTCCTCGAAGCGCGTCTGTATCACGTCTTTCAGGCGCCAAAGATTCTCCCGCTGGTACTCGCCGGATTTCGCGCGGCTGATCGCGCGCAATCGGTAGTCGGAATCGAACTCGTAGATGTTTACTTCATGAATCACGGTCTCCGGCATGATCCGTTCGACGTTGACGAAGTTCGTGTCGTCCTTTATCCAGAGCCCGGAGCGGAAGGCCTGCGCAACCACCGTGCTCGATGTGGCCTTGAGCCGAAGCTTTTGCGCGGCCTGTTCGCTGGCAGGGGCGACGAACTCCCCGATGAGGAAGGTAAGCACCGAAAGCGCCACGCCGATCTGTACCAGTGCGATCGCCATGTTCTTAATCGAAACACCGGATACTCGCATGACGGTATATTCGGAATGCGAAACCATCTGGGCCAGCGCAAACAGGGTACCGATCAGCGCCGCGACCGGCAGAATCTCGTAGGCCCTGCCCGGCAGGCTCAACACAACGTAGAGCGCGGCGAGGGAGAGCCGATAACTGCCATGCCCGAGGTCGCCCAGTTCCTGAATAAAATCGAAGAACGCGAACAGCAGCAGCAGCGCCGAGAATACCAACGCAGTGCTCCAGAAGATCTGTACGCCCACATAACGGCGAATTGTCTTCATCGCTTCAACCGGCGCCAGGGTCGAATCGAAAGCCGGAAGTAAAACATCATCGCAACCATCGCGATCATCATCACATGAACGGCCCACATGCCGAAGAACACGCTGACCTTCTGCTGCGTGACCCACGCCTGGAATATAGACAGGAGGTTGGTATAGAGCATGTACATCAGGCCTGCGAACATGAGATTGAGCGAACGTCCCGCACGCGGGTTGACGAAACTCATCGGGATTGCGAGCAGGCTGATCACCAGCGCGCTCAGGGGCAAACCCACGCGCCAAATCAACTCCGCGCGCGCTTCGGGAGATTCGTCATAAATCAGCCTCGACATCGGCATTGCCTTGACTGAAGGCGACGTTTCCTTGACCTCGTTGGCCTCGATACGCACGGAATATTTTTCGAACTCGATAATTCGATACTCCGCCGCGCCGGGCGGGCCGAGATAACGCCTGCCGTTTAGCAGCACGAGAAAGCGATCGCCATTGGCCGCCGTTTCCTGATAGCCACGTTTGGCAACTGTGGTGCCGACTTCGCCGTTTTCATCCGAATGCACGAAAATGTTGGCAACGGTCGTGAGATTCGCTGCCAGCTTCTCCACGAAGTAGACACGTTCGGCATTGTGCGATTCCTTGAATACGCCCGGCGAAATCGCGGCGATGTCGTCCCGGCTCTCGAGCTGCTGTCGGTATACGTCGGCCTCGGCTATGGCCCACGGCGACAGGTACAGACTCAGGATCGCAATCACGGCGCTCAGCGGCGCCGCATAGATCAGCACAGGTCGAATCCAGGCATTTAGCCCTTGTCCGGAGGTGAACCACACCACCATTTCGGAATCGCGGTAGCTGCGCGTCAATGTCATCAGCACCGAAATAAAGAGCGTGATTGATAGCAGATGGGGCAGGTATCTTAGACTGGCGAAACCAAGGAACGTCAGCACCGCGTCCGATGAAATGTTGCCGCGAGCGGCATAGCCGAGGAAGCGAATGAGCTGAGTAGTAATCGTAATCGCCAGCAGGACGACGAAGGTGGCAATTCCGGTTGCGGCGAACTCCCGCAGCAGGGAGCGTTGAAAAATCATGCGCTACTTTGACTTTTGTTCGGCGTGGAAGGGATAATCCTAAGTAATTGAATGAAAAACAGCATTATGAGGAGTCCGCAGTGGAATTTAGCATAAAAGCGCTAGCGCCGGAAAAATTGAAGTGCGATTGTGTCGCGGTGGCGGTGTATGCGTCGGCGAAGTTGTCGGCGGCGGCGCAGTCGCTCAATCGTTCCAGCAAAGGCAAAATTTCATCCGTTCTCAAGCAGGGCGATTTCGAGGCGAAACCCGGATCGGCCTTGATGCTTTACGATCTGGCCGGCGTGAGCAGCAAGCGTGTGCTGCTGGTCGGATTTGGCACCGAGGGCGAGACGGCCGCGAAGGAATATCGCGACGGCGTGCGCGGCGCGGTACGCGCCATTGCGGAAGCAGGCGTTGGCGAAGCCGCGCTCTACGTTGCGGACATTGCCGTCAAGGATCGGGACGCCGAATGGGTGACGATGCAGGCAGCGATGGCAGCACTCGAAAGTACATACCGGTTCGACCGTCTCAAGAGCAAATCGCACGGTCAGCGGAAAAGCCTGAAGCGGATCATTTTCGGCTTCGTCCGGGAATCCAAATCAGCCCGCATGGCACTCGAGCGCGGGATTGCCATTGGAGAAGGCCTCAACTTTGCCCGCGATCTGGGCAATCTTCCACCGAATATCTGCACACCGGGTTATCTGGCCGAGCAGGCTCGTGCGCTGGGTAAAACCTACAAACTGAAAGTGACCGTGCTCGAACGCAGGGAAATGGAAAAACTCGGCATGGGCTCGCTGCTATCGGTATCCGACGGCAGCCGCCAGCCGCCCAAGCTCATTACCATCGAGTATTACGGCGGCCCGAAGAAGCACAAGCCCGTGGTCCTGGTCGGCAAAGGCGTTACCTTCGACACTGGCGGCATTTCCTTGAAACCCGGTGCCGAAATGGACGAAATGAAGTACGACATGTCGGGGGCGGGCAGCGTACTTGGCACCATGAGCGCGGTCGCCGCGATGAAACTCCCGTTGAACGTGGTCGGCGTTATTCCTGCGACCGAGAATATGCCCGGCGGCAACGCGACGCGCCCCGGCGATATCGTGACCAGCATGTCGGGCCAGACCATAGAGATCCTGAATACCGATGCGGAAGGCCGCTTGATCCTGTGTGATGCCCTGACTTATTCAGAGCGCTTCGAACCGGCTGCGGTAATCGATATAGCAACCCTGACCGGTGCCTGCGTCATCGCGCTGGGTCATGTGGCTTCGGGTTTGTTCGCCAACGACGAACGGCTCGCAGACGAAGTGCTCGCCGCGGGACAGTTGTCGTGGGACCGGGTGTGGCATATGCCGGCCTGGGAAGATTATCAGGAGCAGCTCAAGAGCAATTTCGCCGACATGGCGAACATCGGTGGTCGTCCCGGCGGCAGCATCACCGCCGCTTGCTTCCTCGCGCGGTTTGCCAAGAAATTTAAATGGGCGCATCTGGACATTGCCGGCACCGCCTGGAAATCCGGGCGTGAGAAGGGTTCGACCGGACGTCCGGTGCCGTTGCTTACGCAGTTCCTGATGACACGCGCCGGCTGGTAGTTCGGATAAACACTCACCCCAGAACTTAAGGCATAGCGCACTAACCGCGGAGGACGCGTTTTGATTGGTTCGCCTCAAGGTGCTGAATTTAGATGACAGAAGTTTTTTTCTACACCCACGCCGACAACAAGCTGCACACGGCCTGCACGCTGACCGTCAAGGCATTGTCGCGCGGCATGCGGGTAATGCTGCTGACACCGGACTCCGCAGGAACCGAGCGCCTCAGCAAACTGATCTGGAGCGCGCCGTCCACTGGGTTCGTGCCGCATTGCCGCAGCGGTGACCGGCTTGCGCCGGTGACACCGGTCATCGTCGACCATATTGCAGATCCATTGGTCCACGATCAGGTTCTGGTTAACTTGTGCGATGAGACACCCGCGTTTTTCAGCCGCTTTCAGCGGCTGGTGGAAATCGTCAGCACCGAAGACGCCGATTGCGAAGCCGCCCGTGCGCGCTTTCGCTTCTATCGTGACCGCGGTTACGAGATCCGCACGCATCAGCTCGGAGCGGCCGCGTCCTGATGGCTGACGAGACTGCACCCGAATCGCAACCCGAGACCGACCAGGAGGACGACGTTCTCGGCAAAATCGATCAGTTGCTGAACCGGCACCGGCCAAAAACTTCAGCTGGCGACGCTGTCCCGGTGCTGACAGATGCATCGCCGGAAGAATTCGTCTCGATCGATGATGGCATCCCGGTCCTGGTGGATGTTGTGACCGGACCCGGCCGGCCGGCGAAGCTTCCGCCCTCACCGACCCGCCCCAGCACGATCACCAGCGTCCTGATACTGCGGCGAATGTCCAT
>JANMYN010000889.1:0-5046 GCA_031382195.1 Betaproteobacteria bacterium | reverse complement strand
GCCAACGTGCTGACCGGTCTGGCTGGAGACGATTTTCTCGATGGCGATGCGGGGGCGGATACGCTCGTCGGCGGTGCCGGTGACGATACGTATGTAGTGGACGATTCTGGTGACCGGGTCATCGAGAACGCGAACGAAGGCAACGATACGGTATGGGCCTGGTTTTCTTATACGCTCGCAGCGAATCTGGAGAACCTAACCCTCATCGCAGACGCAAGCAATGCAACCGGCAATACGCTCAACAATGTCTTGACGGGAAACTACCTCGACAATGTGCTCGATGGTGGCCTTGGCGCAGATACGATGCGGGGCCAGTTGGGCAACGACACTTATGTGGTGGATAACACGGGCGATGCAGTTATTGAATTTGCCTACGAAGGCATCGACCTTGTTAAATCATCGTTTACCTATACGCTCGGCGAAAATCTCGAGAACCTTACGCTACTAGGTACCTTGGCACTCAATGGGACCGGAAACGAACTCGACAACCTGCTTACGGGCAATAGCGCGCGCAATACTCTTACCGGTGGAGTGGGCAATGACACATTGGATGGCGGTGCTGGAGCAGACACGCTGATTGGCGGACCAGGTGCCGATACTTATATTGTCGATTCCGCAGCCGATACAGTGACTGAGCGAGCCGGCGAAGGCTCCGACACCGTGGTGTCTTCCATCACAATAACGCTGGCTGCTAACGTCGAAGGTCTGGTGTTGATTGGTACGTCGGCAATCAACGGCACAGGTAATGCACTCAACAACTTGCTCGCCGGCAACTCCGCCAACAACACCCTAAGCGGCGGCGCCGGAACGGATACCATGCTCGGGGGTACGGGCGACGATATCTATATCGTCGACAACGTCGGCGACGGCGTCGTCGAGAATTTCGGTGAAGGTGCAGATCTGGTTCAGTCGTCGGTAACTTATGCGCTGAACGAGAACCTCGAGAATCTGACACTGACCGGGACTTCGGCAATCAACGGCGCGGGCAATGCGCTCGATAATGTTCTGATCGGCAACCGCGCGGACAACACGCTGTTGGGCGGGGCCGGTAACGACACCATCCTGGGCGGAGGCGGTGTGGATACCATGGCAGGCGGAAGCGGCGACGATACCTATACCGTGGACAGCGTGACGGACGTCGTCACGGAAATGGATGGAGAAGGAACCGATCTCATCCAGTCATCCGTGACCCTCCCGCCGCTTGTGGATAATGTGGAAAACCTCACGCTCACCGGTACGACGGCGATCAATGGCATGGGCAATGTGCTGGACAACGTCATTACGGGCAACAGCGGAAAGAATACGCTCACGGGCTATGGCGGAAATGACACGCTCATCGGTCTGGCCGGCGGCGACACGATGATCGGCGGTTATGGCGACGACATTTACGTCGTTGATGCTGCCAATGATGTGGTGATCGAAAATTTCGCTGAAGGCTCCGACACCATCCAGTCGATTGTCGGGTGGACGCTCTCTGCGAACTTCGAAAACCTCATCCTCACCGGCGCTGCCGCGATAAATGGCACGGGTAACGCAGTTGCCAATCTGCTGGTTGGCAACACCGGCAATAACGCTCTGATCGGGCTCGCGGGCAACGACATCTTGCAAGGCCTGGCCGGCAACGACATCCTCAACGACAACGCCGGCAATACCTTGTTCGATGGCGGTGCCGGCACCGATATCATGAACGGCAGTGCCGGCAATGAGATGTTCATCGGCGGCTTGGGCAACGACACCATCACCACCGGCGCTGGAGCAGACATCATCGTCTTCAATGCGGGCGGCGGACAAGACATCGTCAACGCCAGCACCGGCGAGCAAAACGTGCTCTCGCTGGGCGGTGGCATCGGGTACGGGGGTTTGACGTTCACCAAGTCCGGGAAGAATCTCATCCTCAAAACCGGCGGCACCGATCAGAACACCTTCAAGGCTTGGTATGCGCAAGCAAGCAATCGCAGTGTCGCCACACTGCAAATCTTCACCGAAGCGATGTCCGGCTACAACCCAACAGGCGGCAGTACGCTGCTCGACAATAAAGTCGAACAGTTCAACTTTACCGAGCTCGCCAATGCCTTCGATACCGCGGGACAGGTAAATGGCTGGGCGCTGACGAACGCACTGCTTGCTACGAATCAGTGGAGCAGCGACACGGAAGCCATCGGCGGGGATCTGGCATATCAGTATGGATTGAACGGCAACCTGGCCGGAATCGGTCTCGCGCAGGCGCAGCAGGTGCTGAATGCGCCGCAGTTCGGATCAGGCGCGCAGACGCTGCGGCCGGCCGCGGAATTGCAGCAAGGACAGATCAGGTTGGCGTGACAGGAAACGCGATTATGCAATATACCAAGCCTGACCCTGTATCCTGCTGTATCCCTGTATCCGTACTCAAATCAGCCAAGCTTGACGCTAGCGATTCTGATATCTGGCGCAAGAAAGCCTGGATCGCAATTAAACTCTCGTTATCTTGGTATTTCCTTTTGGGGCTGGCCATAGCAATGCTTACCCCCGAGCAAATCTTAAGTGGTTCTTCTCTAGTTCATTTTGTTTCCAACACTATCGCATTGATTGTGCCGGCCATGCCGAAATTCATAGCGATCTCTACATTTCCCGAGGTGACTGCTCTCTATTTAGCGGCAATGTGGATTATTTTGCCGATTCCCGTGTTCTTGGTGATTCAGGCCTGCGCCAATCCGCATTCGAGCATAAGCCGCCCACGGGCGGCTTTTTTGTTTTGATGCGAGTCTGGTACGCTCGCGCCTTCCACGCGCGAGGGGACGTAATGAGAGCAAGCTGGTTCGCAATAGTGTTGCTGCTGGGAGCGGCGTCCGCTTCGGCCGCCCAGGTGGATATCTTCTCGCCCCAGGGCGAAGTCAGGGGCGTGCGCCAGGTCGCGGTGCGGTTTTCCGAGCCGATGGTCGCGTTCGGCGATCCGCGCCTGCCCGAGCCTTTCGACATCGAATGCCCTGCGCCGGGCGCGGCACGCTGGGCAGACCAGAAGAACTGGGTTTACGATTTTGCCCACGATCTGCCGGCCGGCCTGCGCTGCACCTTCCGGCTCAAGGCCGACCTGGTGTCGCTGGATGGCAACAAATTCGGCGGCGAGCAGAGTTTCGAGTTCAGTACCGGTGGTCCCGCCATCGTTCAGATGATGCCGTACGAGGGCAACCGAATCGATGAAGAGCAGATCTTCCTGCTCGGGCTCGATGCCCCGGCAACCGAGCAATCGATCGTTGCCAACGCCTATTGCGACATTCGCGGCGTTACTGAACGCGTGCCGGTGCGCGTCATCGCCGGCGAAGAGCGTAAAACCTTGCTTGCCGCACGCCGGGATTTTGTCGACCGCTTTCTGTATGTGCTGTTCAAGGATGGCCGCGAGATCGTGATAGACGGGCGGCCTTTCGGCAAGGGCACGCGTTTCGAGCAATTCCTGTCCGCCGATGGTGGCGGCAAGTTTCCGATAGCCGTCCTGCAATGCATGCGCCGGCTGCCGAACAACGCACAGTTCCGACTTGTCTGGGGCAAAGGCATCGCCTCGGAGAGCGGTGTGCCGACCAATCAGGACCAGGTCCTCGCCTACGAGGTGCGCGACACCTTCCAGGCGCGCTTTACCTGCGACCGCGTCAACAAGGATGCGCAATGCCTGCCGATCCTGCCGATGCGGCTGGCCTTCACCGCCCCGGTGCCGCGAGCCGCCGCGGAAAAAATCGTGATGAAGGCCGAGGGCAAAACGATTCCCGCGGGATTGCCGGACATCAAGAATGCGCCGGAATTCGTCGACGAGATATTCTTCAGCGGGCCGTTTCCGGAGCGCTCGCAGTTCGCGATCGATCTGCCGCCGGAACTGACGGACGATGCCGGCCGCAAGCTCGTCAACCAGAGGCGCTTCCCGCTGCTGGTGCGCACCGACGAGTATCCGCCGCTGGCGAAATTTCCCGCCCGTTTCGGCATTATCGAAGCGAAGGGCGACGGCATGATGCCGGTGACGCTGCGCAATCTCGAAGCCGTCCTGGAAGCCCGGCTGGCAAGAACCGGCAAGAAGGACGATGCCGACAGTAATCTCGCGGATAAAGCCGACTCTGCCATCAACTGGCTGAAGAACAAGCTCGACGAATCGAAGCAAAGCGCCGGCACCGTGCCGGGCAGTTACTCGCGCGTCGCAGACGGCGACGTGATGACGATTCTGGACTGGATGAAACGCCTGCGGCAGATGGAAAACGAGCGCTGGCGCTACGACGAAAAGACGAACCAGAACGTGGCCGAATACCGTTTGGGCCAGGCGTCTATTTTCACGGAGCGCGACCGCATCACGCGGCTGCAGGTACCGAAACCGGAAGGCGCACGGGCGTTCGAGGTGGTCGGTATTCCGCTGAAAAAACCCGGCTTCTACGTCGTTGAGCTTGCCAGCCCGCGCTTGGGCGCGGCGCTGCTGAAATCCCGCACGCCCTATTTCGTGCAGTCCGCGGCGCTGGTCACGAATCTCGCCGTGCATTTTAAATGGGGCCGCGAATCGTCCCTGGTCTGGGTCACCGCGCTGGACAGCGGCGCGCCGGTACCCAAGGCGCAGGTCTCGGTCCAGGACTGTTCCGGCCGGGTCTTCTTCCGCGGATCGACCGATACGCAGGGGCGTGCCCGGTTCGGTGCCGTGCTGCCGGATCGCGAGCGCCTGCCGGGTTGTGTTTCGGAGTACGACAAGCAGATCGTGGTTTCCGCGCGCCTCGCGGACGACCTGTCGTTCGTCATGTCCGACTGGAACGAGGGCATCGCGCGCTGGCGCTTCAACCTGCGCGAAGGCGGCTGGAACGGGCCTTACCTCGTGACCACGGTATTCGACCGTACGCTGTTGCGCGCCGGCGAGACCGTAAACATGAAGCACTATTATCGCAGGCACGAGATCAAGGGATTCTCTTACGTGCCCGTGGACAACCTCCCGAAGAAGATCACGATCGTGCACCAGGGTAGCGATCAGAAATACGAAGTGCCGGTCAACTGGGACGCACGCAACATTGCCGACAGCACCTGGAAGATTCCCGAGGGCGCGAAGAAAGG
>JANMYN010000888.1:0-2806 GCA_031382195.1 Betaproteobacteria bacterium | reverse complement strand
CCTTTCTTCGGCAGCGGCATGACGCTGACCTGATCTACGGAAGCCTTCGCACGCTCCTGCTGTACCACGCTGTCCGCGCCGGCAGGGATCACCGCACCCGTCATGATGCGCACGGCTTGACCTGCTTCGAGTGTCCCCTGGAAGGGTTTGCCGGCAAACGACGCCCCGATGATTTTCAGCGTGGTTTCTGCGTCGGTATTCAAGTCGGCGAAGCGCACTGCGTAACCGTCCATGGCCGAGTTGTCGTGCTGTGGCACATTCACCGGCGAGATCACATTTTCAGCCAGCACGCGCCCGAGCGTGGCGCGGATGTTCAGCCGTTCAACAGTCGTTACCGGCGAAAGAAAAGCGCGGATGTGTTCGCGCGCTTTTTCCACGGGCATGGAATTCGGGTCGTAGTCGGACGTCGCGGTCAGATCGTGAAGTGTCTTGGCGGAAGTCATGACGGAGGCACGGGCGAGGGAAGAGGGAAGACGATCGTGGTAATTATCCTTCCAGGGAGCAACGGCTACTTGGCCTTCAGCCCTTTCTTAAGAAGCTCCGCCACCAGCTCGTTCAGGCCCGCCTGGCGCCCCTGCGCCAGAGCGTGAAGCTGCTTCACCATTTCTGCGTCGAGTTTGACCGCGAACGGCACCAGACCAAGAGCCTGATCGCGCTTGCGCTGCTCACGCCGATCCACGACGACGGCTGCGCCCTGGCCGAAGCGGCCGGGAATGGGAGCCTGGCTCATCTGGCGATCTATTTTCTTGCCTTTGCTTTTTGCGAGGTCGGCTCTTTTCAAGGTATTAAGCTTGGTTGTAGCGCTGTTCGGGAACGAATCAGGATTGTGTTCTTCTCTGATGACGTCTGGTCACGTTGTTGCCAATCACCAATCACCAGCGGAGCAATCAGCCGCCGATATAGGACATTTCAACTTTGCGCAGTTTCACGGTATCGGCCGTGCGCATTTCGGAATAGCGGTCGGTACGCAGGCGCCAGACCTTGGCGATGGCGGCAGAGAGGGCTTCATCGCCGGCACCGCCGCGAATCAGATCGCGCAGATCGGTTCCTTCGGTGGCGAACAGACAGGTATACAGCGAACCCTCGGCCGACAGGCGTGCGCGCGTGCAGTCTTTGCAGAACGCCTGCGTTACCGAAGATATGAATCCGATTTCACCGGACCCGTCCTTGTATCGCCAGCGCTCGGCGACTTCCCCGACGTAGTTCGGATCGACCGGCTCGATCGGAAACTCGGCGTTAATGTGCGCGGCCAGTTCACGCGACGGCACGACGTGCTCCATTTTCCAGCCATTGGTATGGCCAACATCCATGAATTCGATGAAGCGCAGGATGTGGCTGCTGCCCTTGAAAAAGCGCGCCATGTCGACGACGCTTTGATCATTGGTGCCGCGCTTCACCACCATGTTGATCTTGATCGGCTTCAGTCCTACCCGATCGGCTTCCTCGATGCCCTCGATCACTTTGCCCACCGGAAAGTCGACGTCGTTCATCGCCCGGAATACGGCGTCGTCGAGCGAATCCAGGCTGACTGTAACGCGCTTCAACCCCGCGTCCTTCAGTGCCTGCGCTTTCTGTTTCAGCAAGGAGGCGTTGGTGGTCAATGTCAGATCAAGGCCCGGTTCCCGGGCGAGCATTTCAATTAGCCTTTCCAGTTGCCGTCGCACCAGCGGTTCGCCTCCCGTGATGCGGACCTTCTCGATCCCATGGCCGGCGAACACCTTCACCAGGCGGTGGATTTCGTCGAAGCTCAGCAGTTGGGAGCGTTCCAGGAACTGGAAGTCGCGGCCGTACACTTCCTTGGGCATGCAGTAAGTGCAGCGGAAGTTGCAGCGGTCCGTCACCGAGATGCGCAGGTCGCGCAAAGGCCGCCCGCGCGTATCCGCGAGCAGCGGCGCTTCCGGCCCGGCTTTGTTCCAGACTATCGCATTGGATTGTGGTTTCGTCATCCTCGTGTTTGTAGCATCAGCGGCTTTGTTGGTCGAGCGGGGCGTCGCCGTTACGGCATGCAAAGCATTATATTCGATTGTGAATAACGCTGGTGACCCGGACGCCCCGGGTTTCGTGGAAATTGCCGCGGCGCTTGGTACCTTATCTGGAGATGCCGGCACTAACGCGGTAAAAAATACTTACCCTGAATCCTGAGTGGACCGAGGCCTTGACAGCCTGTCTATATTTCCATAATACTGGAAATATGAAAACTGCGGATGCGATCAGAGCGCTGGCGGCGCTGGCCCAGGAAACGCGAATCAGGATCTTCCGGTCGCTGGTCGAGCAGGGACCGGAAGGTTTGCCGGCAAGTGTGCTTGCCGAAAAGCTCGACCTGCCCAACGCGACGTTTTCTTTCCATGTGAAGGAGCTGAGCCAGGCCGGTCTGGTCACGGCAAGGCAATCCGGCCGATTCATTTACTACTCGGCCAACTATCCCGTCATGAACGACCTCGTCGGCTACCTGACCGAAAACTGCTGCAATGGAAAAGAGTGCGGCGTCGGTCCCGCCCCGATCAAAACTCCAAGGAGAAAAGCAGCATGAAACGCTTTCATGAGCTGGACGCATGAAACCATGCAGCCCAGGGTCTACAACGTATTGTTCCTGTGCACGGGAAACTCGGCGCGTAGCGTGATGGCGGAGGCGATCCTGAACAGCGTCGGAAAGGACCGCTTCCGCGCGTTCAGTGCCGGCAGCCATCCGACCGGAACGGTCAATCCCATCGCGCTGGAGCAAATCGCGAAGGCCGGATTGTCGACCGAGGGTTATCGCATCAAGTCCTGGGATGAGTTTGCAAAGCCGGGAGCGGCGACAAAGCAT
>JANMYN010000859.1:0-2999 GCA_031382195.1 Betaproteobacteria bacterium | reverse complement strand
CCGAACTTTTCAGATCCCAGAAAATCGCTCCGACCCGCCCCATCACGGAAAATTCATTGCCGAACGGCACAATTCCGACGGCTTGCAAGGTAACGCCGGTGCCATCCACCTTGATGTCGACCGGTGAGCCGAGAAACGATCCGGTCGCGCGTACTGAACCCAGATCCACATAAGCTGCCTCGACGGCGACATTGCGCGTAAACCTGTAGCCACCGAAAATCTTGAAGCTCGTATCCTTGTCGTCGCACGACGTCACGGCAAGGCCTCCGGTGTCCGAGCAAGAATCGCTGTACGAAACTCGTCCTATCGACGCACCAAAATAGCCTCCACTGTCCTGGCCGGCATAGGCGGCAGACATGGCCGTAAACCCCGCCAGCAAAAGAAACGCATCGAGTCCAAGCCGGTTCCATTTGATAAGCTTCACTTTTCTCCTCCTGATTGGATTGTCGCCCCGATTCAATTATCCGAACTGCGGAAATAAGTTAAACCCATAATGTCAAACTGGCAAGAGAGTCATCCGATCACCCCCGTTGCGCATACCATGACAATTGATCGCCCTGTTTTCCATCCACGAGCCCGTATGTGAATATGCGCATCGCCAGCCGAACAAGTCTCGGATTGTCGACGCGGGAATTTGCGGGACTGAAGCAACAGGACACGCCGCAGAAAATCCAGGCTTTCCTCAACGCCATTCCGATCAATCACGAACTGAGCGGCGAAAC
Source organism: Betaproteobacteria bacterium (assembly GCA_031382195.1). Taxonomy (GTDB): domain Bacteria; phylum Pseudomonadota; class Gammaproteobacteria; order Burkholderiales; family JACQAP01; genus JACQAP01. Next base: position 2,277 of record JANMYN010000859.1, on the reverse strand, counting down.
CATACTGTCCGTTCGGGAAGTGTTGCGCCAGCGCCGTGCGCACTGCATCGAAGGCGCGTTCGTCGCCGCCTGCGCTCTGTGGATTCAGGGCGATCCGCCGCTGCTGGTTCACCTCGACTGCGATCTCAGCGATTACCCGCACGTGATCGCCGTTTTCAAGCGCCGAGGTTGCTGGGGCGCCATCTCCAAAACAAACGGCGCGCCGCTGCGCTATCGCGACCCGGTCTACCGCACATTGCGCGAGCTTGTAATGTCGTACTTCCACGAGTATTTCAACAAGAAATACCAGAAGACGCTGCGCAGCTACTCTGCAACATTCGATTTGCGACAAGTCGATCCGGCGTTGTGGGTCACCAGCGAGGAAGCATGCAACGAGATTCACAATCGCCTGGTGAAAGCCCGGCATTACACCCTCATTACAGCGGCCCAGCAGCGACTGCTGGCGCAGCGCGACACCTTCGAGCGCAAGGCGTCGAAGCTGGTGCAGTACCCGAAACCGAAGAAAACGGCGCGAGCGAAATCCGGGAAGCACTGACTCTCGTCATTGCGTCAGTGACGCAAACGCGCACCACGAAGTCACCAGCAGCGCGAACACCCTCGCGTAAGCGCGGTGTATCCATTTAGTATCACAAAGCAACGCCAGTCATTCCAGCGCTGGATGCCGGGCCTGATGTAACCGGTGGATCGTGGCAGAAGTCATAATCCTCAAATATTGTGCCAATTTCAATTGGTTGGAAATTCGACGTGACAAATCCGACCGCTCGCGAAAGCTTGCCGCCCCATGAGTCTCTGGGCTATCCCCGTTTTCACCGATCCCCTGCCAAGGTCGCGAAGCGTATTTCACACTCAGGTCTTCTCAACTGATCCAAGGCCGAGGTAACAGAGTCCGATCGGAATAGGCGGTCATGGGGCGGTGAATTGTGGAACCGCGGCTTTCGGCCAATACCGGGCGTGTGACCAGCGGGTGACGTCGTCGCTGGTATTCGCCTGCGTCGACCTTCGTTCGTCCTGTCTTTTCACTGCCGACTCTTGTCGCAATCTTTGCCGTTGTAGTCGTCGCCAAATAACGACAATCGTCGTGCCAAATTTGTATTTGTGTTTTCTGTCTTAACGCGAGTATAAAATGTAACGAAGCATCGTCGGCACTGGACAGCGACGCGTCAGGCCTCAGTAATTCTTTTTGATCGAACGGAATCTTCATGGCAAACCGCGATTCGAAACGGGATGCCAAGTGACGCCGGCCATGACTCGCCAACGGCGCCTGCAGCATGCACTGCGCAAACCCGGCATTACTTTTGAAAAAGGGACAGACCATGAAAATATTTCCTGGTGCGCCGGCTTTGGTTGTGCTGCTAGTAGCGCTTCCGTTGGTCGGCTGCTCTATTTCTTCGCCCCCGGATATGTCGACGGCCCGGGACCCCGGAGTTCGCGGCGGCGCCGCCGGCGCGGGCGAACCCATCGCCGGGCTGACTGAAACCGAACTCGAGTTTTTCGAGGCGGGCAAGGACGAGTTTTTAGAAACGGACGACGTCGATGAAGGACTTGGCCCGACGTTGAATCTTGACAGCTGCCGCGGCTGTCATCTGCAGCCGGCCGTCGGCGGGACCAGTCCCGCGGTGAATCCTCAGGTTGCACTTGCCGCCGCGAAAGGCGCGACCAACCGCGTTCCGTCGTTCATCACGGAGAAAGGGCCGGTGCGCGAGGCGAGGTTCGTCAAGAACCCCAACGGCACGCCGGACGGCGGCGTTCACGACCTGTTTACCATTGCCGGCCGCGCGGATGCGCCGGGATGCGCGCTCGCGCAGCCCGACTTCGAAAAGGAACTCGCCAATCACAACGTGATCTTCCGCATTCCCACCCCGGTGTTCGGCACGGGACTGATCGAACACATTCCGGACCGGGAGATCCTGGCGAACCGGGGGAAGGACGCGACCAGGAAGAAAGAGCTTGCTATCCACGGTCGAGCCAACATCGTCCTTGCCGGCCATGCCATTTCCGGCCAAGCGAACAACAATGGCAACGACGGCACGGTCGCGAGGTTAGGATGGAAGGCCCAGAACAAGTCATTGCTGCTCTTCTCCGGCGAGGCCTACAACGTCGAAATGGGCATCACTAACGAGCTGTTTCAGACCGAGCGCGATGAGACTCCGACGTGCGAGTTCGCGGTCGTTCCCAACACGATCACCGACAAGCAACTACGAATGTTGTATGCCCTTTCCAAGAAAGTTGGCCGGAACCTGACTCAATTGGTCCACGTGCGCTACCGCCTTCGCGACC
>JANMYN010000853.1:0-2688 GCA_031382195.1 Betaproteobacteria bacterium | reverse complement strand
CGGGGCGTCCGAGGCGGTATTCGCCAAAGTGAAACCGCTGTTCGATCTCATGGGAAAGAACATCACGCTGGTCGGAGAAGTGGGCGCCGGGCAGATCTGCAAAGTCTGCAACCAGATCATCGTCGCGCTCAACATCGAGGCGGTTGGTGAAGCGCTGCTGCTTGCATCCAAGGCCGGTGTCGATCCGGGCAAGGTGCGCCAGGCTTTGATGGGGGGATTCGCCTCGTCGCGCGTCCTTGAGGTGCATGGTGAACGCATGGTCAAACGTACTTTCGATCCCGGCTTCCGCATTGAACTTCACCAGAAGGATCTGAATCTCGCACTGTCTTCGGCACGCGCGCTGAAGATGAGCCTCCCCAACACCGCCACGGCGCAGGAATTGTTCAGTGCCTGCCAGGCCCAGGGCGGCGGCAAGTGGGATCATTCCGCCATGGTCAAGGCGCTTGAAGCATTGGCCAATCACCAAGTCGCAAAGTAACTCTCACCGCGGAGGACGCGGAGGAAGATCCAGAAAGCTTGCCACATGATTTCAAGAACGAAACACAAGAGGTAGCTCCTTGCATATTCGCGAAAGTCCCGTTGACTCCTGTTGTCCCTCCGCGTCCTCTGCGGTTGGCGCTTAGATAGGCATGAAGCAGGATCCACGCGCCCTGCTCCGGACGATGTTCGATGCAGCGATTGCCGCTGCGCTGCCGGACAAGACACTGCCGGCTTATCTGCCCAAGCCGCCGAAGGGACGCACGCTGGTCATCGGCTGCGGTAAGGCCGCAGCAAGCATGGCGCGGGCGGTCGAAGATCAATGGCCGGGCGAACTTTCCGGAATGGTGGTCACCCGCTACGGCTATAACGTCCCGACGCAGAGGATCGAGGTGGTGGAAGCCGCGCATCCCGTGCCCGACGAAGCCGGACGCGCGGCCGCCGAACGCATGCTGAAAATGGTGCGGGGTCTGTCGGCCAGCGATCTCGTGTTGTTCCTGGTTTCGGGCGGCGGTTCGGCACTGCTGCCATTACCGGCGCCGGGCCTGACGCTCGGCGACAAACAAACGATCAACAAGGCCCTGCTCAAGAGCGGCGCGAACATCACGGAGATGAACTGCGTGCGCAAGCATCTTTCCGCGGTGAAAGGCGGGCGGCTCGCCGCCGCCTGTGCACCGGCAAAGGTGGTAACGCTCGCAATATCCGACATTCCCGGCGACGATCCTGCCGTGATCGCTTCGGGCCCGACCGTCGCGGATGCGACGACATTCGCCGAGGCCGTAGCGATTCTGGAAAAGTACCACATCACCGAACCAAAAATAGTCGTTGATCATCTGCGCGCGGCAAAGGAGGAGACGCCGAAGCCAGGTGACCCGCGACTCGCAAACAACGAACTACACATGGTCGCAGCGCCGCAGATGTCACTCGAGGCCGCCGCGGAGGTCGCACGCAGGGCCGGCGTGACGCCGCTCATCCTCGGCGACGCGATCGAAGGCGAAGCACGCGAAGTCGCGATGGTGCACGCCGGCATCGCCCGCCAAGTCAAACGCCACGGCCAGCCTGTCGGGGCGCCTTGCGTGCTGCTCTCCGGCGGGGAAACCACCGTTACCGTGCGCGGCAAGGGCCGCGGTGGCCGCAATGCCGAATTTCTGCTGGCATTGGCGGTTGCCCTCGGTGGCGAATCAGGTATCCATGCGCTCGCCGGCGATACCGACGGCGTCGACGGCACCGAAGACAATGCCGGCGCAGTGCTGACGCCCGATTCCCTGGCGAGGGCGGCGCAACGCAATCTGGACGCGAAGAAGATGCTCGCCGATAATGACGGCTACAGTTTTTTTTCCGGACTCGGCGATCTGGTCATCACCGGCCCTACACTTACCAATGTTAATGATTTTCGCGCGATTCTGATTTCCTCGCCATGAGCATGCCCGAACTGCTGTCTTCCGAAACGCTGCTACCCGAGATTGGACAGGCAGCCCTTATTGCGCAGTTGACTGCGGTGCTGCCGCCCGCGTCGCTGTTGCACGATCGCGAAGACCTCAAACCCTTCGAATGCGACGGCATGACCGCGTACCAGCGCATGCCGCTGCTGGTGGCGCTGCCCGAGAATGAAGATCAGGTTCGCGATGTTCTGCGCATCTGCCATAAGGGCCGCGTTCCGGTCGTGTTCCGCGGTGCCGGCACCGGGCTCTCCGGCGGCGCGCTGCCGTACGCGCAGGGTCTGCTATTGGTGATGGCAAAAATGAAGCGGATCGTGCACATCGATTCCGCAGCGCGCACCGCGCGCGTGCAGCCGGGCGTGCGCAATGCAGCAATATCGGAAGCGACTGCAGCTTACGGTCTCTACTACGCGCCCGATCCGTCCAGCCAGATCGCCTGTTCGATCGGCGGCAACGTCGCGGAAAATTCCGGTGGCGTGCATTGCCTGAAGTACGGCCTGACAGTCCACAACATTCTGAAACTGCGCTTTGTAACTATCGAGGGCGAATTGCTCGAGCTCGGCTCCGAGGGCATGCTCGGCGTGGTAACCGAAGTCACGGTCAAACTGCTGCCGAAACCGGATAAGGCCCAGGTCGTGCTTGCCGCATTTGACGACGTCACCAAAGCCGGCCGGGCCGTGGCAGACGTGATCGGTGCAGGCATCATTCCGGCCGGACTGGAGATGATGGACAAGAAGGCCACCGCGGCGGTCGAACAGTTCGTGCACGCCGG
>JANMYN010000844.1:0-1946 GCA_031382195.1 Betaproteobacteria bacterium | reverse complement strand
GGTACCGGCGCCCTTTCCGCCGTTCAGGAAGTCCGCGACCAGTTCGGCATTCCTGTTATCAGCATTGCCACCCTCGATGATCTCGCGATCTTTTTGCGCTCGCATGGCGATTTGGCACGGCAGTTAAGATCCGTGGAGCGATACCGCAATGAATATGGAGTGAGCGCATGAAAAGCATGGTCGTCCTCCCGTTTGTGATTGCCATCGCGCTGGCTCTTCCGGCGCAGGCCCAGCAGGCTGCTCCCCGCATGTACAAGTGCGTCGATGCCAATGGAAAGGTTTACTACTCCGACAAATTGAATCCCGATTGTGCCCAAGGTTCGGAGCTTAACCGCCAGGGCGTGGTGATGCCGAAGAAAAAAGTCGCCAATCCGGCGCAACGTTCGAAAGCCGACGTCGGAGTGGATTCCAAGGACTCCCAGCACCAGGAGCGGCGAGATCGCGCACTGATGGCGACCTACACGACCGAGGAAGAAATCGACGCTGCGCGTGACCGCAGCCTGGCCATTCCGGCGCAAGCGACGAAGAGCGTCGAATCGAAGCTGGACAAGATCAACGGACAATTGACCGAGCTGAAGAATCAGGCTGATGCGCTCGCAGCGCAGAAAAAACCCTTGCCGTCCCGTCTCCTGGAGGACGTCAATGCCCATCAGAAGGAACTTGCCAGGATCGAGGCCGATCTCGCGCAGAGGAAAGTGCAGGCAGATTCGATCAGCGCAAAATTCGAAGCCGACAAGCTGCGTTTCCGCGAACTTAAGGGCCTGGGACCGCAGTAGTCAAGCGAGCTTCTGTTTGAGGATTGTGTTGACCTGGGCGGGATTCGCCTTGCCCTTGCTGGCCTTCATGACTTGTCCAACCAGTGAGTTGAAGGCTTTGTCCTTGCCAGCGCGGTAATCTGCAACCTGCTGGGCGTTTGCGACCAGAACCTCGTCCACAATCTTTTCAATCGCGCCCGAATCGGATATCTGCTTCAGCCCCCTGCGCTCAATGATTTCGTCGACACTGCCTTCCTGCGCCCACATCGCATCCAGGACTTCCTTGGCCAATTTGCCGGAGAGCGTCCCATCCGCCACTCGCGCAGCAAGGCCGCGCAACTGTCCAGGGGATACCTTGCTCGCGGCGATATCAATATTTTCCTCGTTGAGGCGCGCACTCAGCGGGCCCGAAATCCAGTTTGCGAGATCCGGAATCGCTGCTGGCGGCGCGCCGGCGAATGTTGCACTGGAGAAGCTTGCCGTTTCGCGGCTTGTGACGAGCTGATCTGCCTGATAGGGCGACAGGCCGCATGAAACAAAATAATCGCGCTTTGATTTAGGTAATTCAGGCATCGCGGCCCTGATTTTATCGATCCACTCCTCGGAAATTTCCAGTGGCAGCAGATCGGGATCGGGGAAGTAGCGGTAGTCGTGCGCGTCCTCCTTGGTACGCATTACACGCGTGTGTCCGGTGTCGGGATCGAAGAGCACAGTTGCCTGCTGGATTCTGCCGCCATCCTCGAGCGTCTCAATCTGCCATTGAATCTCGTATTCAATCGCCTGTTGCAGGAATCGAAACGAGTTCAGGTTCTTGATCTCGCGGCGCGTGCCGAGCGGCGCGCCCGTACGGCGCACCGAGACGTTGGCATCGCAGCGAAACGAGCCTTCCTGCATATTGCCGTCGCAGATGTCGATCCAGCGCACCAGCGAATGCAGCGTCTTCGCGTAGGCAACGGCCTCCTCGGCCGAACCCATGTCCGGTTCCGAGACGATCTCCAGCAGAGGCGTGCCGGCACGGTTCAGGTCGATGCCGCTCATGCCGTGAAAATCTTCGTGCAGCGACTTGCCGGCGTCTTCTTCGAGGTGGGCGCGGGTCAGGCGGATGACTTTTTCGCCGTCCTTTGTCTGTATCGACAAGCTTCCGCCTTGCACAACAGGCAACTCGTACTGGCTGATCTGGTAGCCCTTGGG
>JANMYN010000842.1:0-2232 GCA_031382195.1 Betaproteobacteria bacterium | reverse complement strand
CGCGTCGATCAGTCCATCGCCATGGCGGCGCTGTTCACGGCCTACCATCTGAAAGTCAAGGCGATCGCGGCATTGACGCAATCGGGCTCGACGGCGCTGTGGATTTCGCGGCTCAACTGCGGGGTGCCGATCTATGCGCTGACGCCGGAAATCTCGACCCGCTATCGCCTGAGCCTGTTCCGCGACGTCTATCCGCTGATGATCAAGTATATCGGCCACGATCGCGACCACCTGCTGCAGGAAGCGGAAGATCAACTGGTTGGTGCCGGCCTGGTGCAGAAGGGCGATCTGATTGTCATAGCATTCGGAGAACCGATCGGATCTCCGGGCGGCACCAACACCATGAAGATCGTCAAGGTCGGCGAAAGTCGTAAACCGTAGCTCACTTCTTTTTTTGCTGGTGCAGGAGGAATGATGGCAATCACTAAGACGCCAAAGCGTAAGGACGCCCCGACAGTCGCGATTCTCATGGGGAGCAGCAACGACTGGGACGTGATGCAGCATGGGGCGAAACAGTTGAAGGATTTTGGCGTGTCTTACGAAGCTCGCGCGCTATCGGCGCACCGCACGCCGGAACTGCTCGCTGACTACGTCAAACAATGTATTTCGGGCGGAACGAAATGCTTTATCGCAGGTGCCGGCGGTGCCGCGCACCTGGCCGGCGTGGTCGCGTCCCTGACAACTTTGCCCGTTCTGGCCGTTCCCATACCCTCGAAACACTTGGGAGGGCTGGACTCGCTGCTGTCCATGGTGCAAATGCCAAAAGGGATTCCGGTCGCAACATTTGCCATCGGCGATGCGGGTTCGGCCAATGCCGGGCTGTTCGCCGTGGCGATGCTGGCCCTGGGCGATGAAAAGCTCGACCGCCAGCTGCGGGCTTTCCGCGCCAAACAAGCCGATGCGGTCAAGAGCGCGAAACTGCCCGTACTACCCTGAAGGTCGTCCACAAAAAGATGAAATGAGCATGAAGAAATGAGCGCGACCAAGCCACTGCACGAAACCAATCTCAAGTCGCTGAAGTTCCTGCATCGCGGGAAAGTGCGTGATCTCTACGAAGTCGACGCCGGGCGCATGCTGATCATTCAGACCGACCGGCTTTCCGCCTTCGACGTTATCCTGCCCACCCCGATACCCGGCAAAGGACGCGTACTGACCGCAATGTCGAATTTCTGGTTCCGGAAATTGGGACACGTCATTCCGAACCATCTTCTCGAAGTGGCGCCGGAATCCGTGGTCGCGGCCGGGGAGCGTGAACAGGTCGAAGGCAGGGCGTTCGTGGTGAGCAAGCTCAAGCCGCTGCCGGTCGAGGCGATCGTGCGCGGTTACATCACGGGTTCGGGCTGGAAGGATTATCAGAAGACAGGAATGATTTGCGGCATTCCGTTGCCAGCCGGCCTGAAGGAAGCGCAGCAGCTGCCGCAGCCCCTGTTTACGCCGTCGACAAAGGCCCCAATGGGTGCTCACGACGAAAACATTTCCTACGCGGAGATGGAGAAAATCGTCGATCCCGGGCTCGCGGCGCAAGTGCGCGACAAGACCATCGAGCTTTATTCCGAAGCTGCCGCGTACGCTTTGACGCATGGCATTATCATCGCGGATACTAAGTTTGAGTTTGGTCAGGACGACTCCGGCAAGCTGTATCTGATCGACGAAGCCCTGACCCCCGATTCGTCGCGGTTCTGGCCGAAAAGCCAATACCGCATCGGCATCAGCCCGCCGTCATTCGACAAGCAGTTCGTGCGCGACTGGCTGGAGACGCAGAAATGGAACAAGCAGCCGCCGGCGCCGGTCCTGCCCGCCGACGTGCTCAGAAAGACCGCCGATAAATACGAAGAAGCGCTTAGACTCCTTACCGCTTGAATGCGTAGAGTCGAAAGGCGATTCACACGAAGGAAAACAAGAATCGAGCTAAAACCGACGAATATGGATTCGAGTTCCCGTATTTCCATGCACCCATTGCGACTTTGCGTCGAACGCTGGTGACTTTAGTTCTCCTTCGTGTACCTTCGTTTTTCCTAAAAGGGTACTCCACGCTATCGCGAGGGTATTCGTGACCCTTCGCGTTGAAAGAGGTTTCCTTTTAATTGGCGACTGATCACGAAATCGAGAAAGCCGCAGAGATCCTCCGCCAAGGGGGACTGGTGGCGTTTCCGACCGAGACGGTCTATGGACTCGGCGCCGACGCTTCCAATCCGGTCGCGGTCAGGAAAATCTTTGCTGCAAAGGGACGCC
>JANMYN010000840.1:0-2506 GCA_031382195.1 Betaproteobacteria bacterium | reverse complement strand
TTACGCTTGAAGACTGCATCGCTTTTTCGGAACTTACCGAAGAGGAGATCCTGGCCATTGCCGATCACGAGCATATCCCGGAGATCGTGGCCGCCGAGATGGGAAACTATCAGGTGCATTCGCCCAGCGGAGAGATCCGCGTGCGGGCGATCATCGTCGACGATATCGAGGAAGCCGGCCGCTGCGGCAATCGCATGCGTGTGATCGTCCTCAAGCTGATCCTCAAACGTTACCTCGGAGAGCATCCGGTAGCGGAACGCCGCCAGCAAACGCGGCCCGGCTCCTGACGCGTTACTTGCTGCGCAACAGAGGCAGCACCTTCTCCGCGTAGTAATGCGGCTGTTTCGCGCCGCGGGTCTGGCTGCGCACGATGCCATCGCGGTCGATCACGAACGCGGTGGGCGTAGGATACTTGCGCTCGAATCCGCTTTGCTCGAGATCGTCGGCCATCACGCCCGGCAGTCCATAGATACCGAGCATGCGTTCGACGCGATGGCGATCTTCCAGGCTGTCGATGCCGACGACGATGAGCTCGAAGCCCTGACCGTGGTGGCGCTCGTAGAAGCTTTCCAGGTTGCCGATCTCGTACGCGCAGAAACTGCAATAACTGGAGTAGAAATTGACCAACACGACTTTGCCGCGCATCCGCGTCAAGTCGAAGGCTTGGCCGGAAAACAGCGTGCCCTTCAGGGCGGGCGCAGGTTCACCGAGTTCGGCTACCGGTGCGGCCGCCAGTTCGATCGACGCAGCGGCGGTGACCATCAGGAAAAGCAGGGCAGCAAGGTATTTCAGTTTTTCCACGGGGAACCCGTTCAGCAGAAATGCTTCGTCAGCATCCGATTGGCGCCAGTATACTTTGTCGATAGCCAAGATAAACCGGGAGGGGAGGCAATGGCTGATGCAGGCAGGGAGATCACAGCCGATTCGCAGGTCGCGCGCATTTTTGAATGGCGGCGCGGGTTCAACACCATCCATCTCCTCGACCTGGGCGTGCACCTGGGTTTGTTCCGTGCGCTCGCGCAGACGCCTGGCCTGACGGGCGCCAACCTGGCCAGCCAGCTCGGATTGCATGCGCCTTATGTCGAGGTCTGGTGCAAGACCGCTTATGGGCTGGAAATCCTGGATGCGGACGCGGCCGGGAAATACCGGCTCGCCCCCCACTTCGATGCGATCCTCGCCAGTCCGACGCATCCACGCTATCTCGGCGGCTATGTGCGCCTCGGCACCGAAGTGGCCGCGGACGATTTCCGGCGCTGCCGCGAAGCATTCACATCCGGCAAAGCGAAGCCGGTCCAGGGCCGCGGTGACCACTTCAACCAGGCGATCGCCGAATCCACGCAGGGTCTGCAGATCGTGACCGCGAAAAAAATCCTGCCTGCGTTGGCGAACCTTGGCGGGCGCCTTGCCGCAGGCGGGGCGATTCTCGAAATCGGCTGCGGCACCGGCAATTTCTTGTTGCAGGCGGCGAATGCCTTTCCCAGTGCGCGGCTTGCTGGTGTCGATATCGATGACGAGAGCCTGGCCAAAGCCCGCGACAAGGTGCAGCAAGCCGGACTCGCCGGGCGAATTACCCTGCACAGGGAAAAAGTGGATGACGCCGCCGGCGCATTCGACGCCGTCGTCATGATCGAAGTGCTGCATGAGATTGCGCCGGAGATACGTTCAGCCGTCGTCAGTGCCGCCGCGCGCACACTCAAGGCCGGCGGCTGGATGGTGATCGTCGACGAAACTTATCCGACCACGCTGGACGAAGCGCGCCGTCCCGAATTCCGCTTTCCGTTGCAGACCGGCTTCGAAGAACTGATCTGGGGCAACGTGATTCCGACGCGCGAAGAGCAGGAAAAGCTGTTGCGCGATGCGGGGCTGAGGGGTGTGATCAAACGCGAGTTGATCGGCGAAGGTTTTACCGTGCTGACGATACAGCGCTGAGCCGCGCCAGGGTCATGACGCGAAGGCGCCCAGGCCCACCAATCGAGTACTCGGAAGCCGCATGAATCCTGCCATCCGTCGCTGTGACCGACAATTCTTCCCGATCAGGCGCATGCCTTTCAGCGAAATGCGGTTTAATTTACCATCCGCCTGTGAAAAGTCTGGCCAGCGCGAGCGCACGAAATGAACAGGAGAAGTCCATGAGCAGGTTGGTCGTAATGGTTGTCAACCTTTCCGTCGTTTTTCTTGGTCTCGCGGCATTTCTATCGCCACCCGCATTAGCGGCCGGCGCCGTGGAAATGCAGGTAGAGCACATCCTTGTTCAGACGATCGACGAATACAACCAGGCCATGGAGGCAAACGATCCCGCGGGGTGGGTGAGATATTTCACCGATAACGTGCGCCGGCACAGCCCGGTGTCGGATCAGCAGGGAAAGAAGGATTTCGAGGCCTATTGCGCGTGGGAGTTCAAGAACTTCCAGGCCAGGTACGTGACGAAGAAGATACTGGTCAGCGGCCGTTCCGCGGCTGTGGTGTTCGTATGGGATGCCGTCCACAAGCCATCGGGCACGCCCCT
>JANMYN010000323.1:0-7390 GCA_031382195.1 Betaproteobacteria bacterium | reverse complement strand
GTCTCGCCGTTGCTTGGAATCGGCGCGACATTCAACTTCACGCCGCAGTTCTCGCTGCGGGGAGAGATCGAACGCCACTTCTCGGTGGGGAAAGACGACACGACGGGCAAGAGCGACATCGACTTGATTACGCTCGGCCTTCAGTTCAGGTTCTGAAAGTCGTGAGAGCGGTGAGGCGGGGACAGACGACTCGGTGCTAAGGATTTATTTATACTTTCGTTTCAACACCGGGTCGACGGGTGCCCTTGCGGGGTGGGAGTGAGGGACGTTAGCGCTATCCGCTAGTGTCTCGCCCCTCGCCCCTAGTGCCTCGCCCCTGTCGCCAGACCACTCTAAAGCGGCTCGACTTTCGCCAGCCCAAACCCCTGTGCGAAGTCGATCTTGCAGCGGCGCAGATGATCCAGCACCTGGGAATCTTCCACGTGTTCGGCGATAGTGAGCGCGCCCATGTCATGGCACATGCGGTTGATCTCGGGTACCGCAGCCGGGTCGATGGCGGCCGCGCTGATCTTGATGAAGTCCGGCTCGAGCGCCTTCAGGTCCGCCAGAGCGTCGGAGCTGCCGTCGAAGCTCGCCACCGTCAGGCTGCAACCGTGCGGCCGCAGTTCGTCCATGAGGCGTAGCAGCGACTCGCGGTTGGCCTGGGCGCTGGCGCATGAAATGTCGAAGCCGAGCACGCCGCTGGAAAGGTAGGACTCATCGGCATACTGCAGCACATACGCCCCGAATTCTTCATCGGCGAGCGTTTCGTCCGATAAGTTGACGATGAAATGCGGAATGTTCCAGTCGGGATTGATTTTCAGGCCGGCGCGAACATGGCGCGCCAGGCGGTTGACCACCCAGCGATCGAGATAAGGCAGCATGCCGGCCTCTTCGAGCACGGGAAAGAACGTGCCCGGCGGCAACAGCTTGGCGTCCTCCTCCCGGAAGCGAACGAAGATCTCGGTGAATTCCCGGCCGTCGGTGGGCGGATCGAACGAGACGATGGGCTGGCAATAGAGCAGGAACTCATCCTCCTGCAGCGCCGACAGCAGGCGCTTGATGATGTCGGTTTCCACTTCGGGTTCGGTTTGCATTGAGCGGCGCCAGCGCGGTCGGTGTCCCGCAAGTGTATGCGAAGCTGCCGGAATCGCAAGCCTGATGCCGACTCGGGTCATCAGTGCGAAGTGCTCGGTGCTGAGTGCTGAGAAAAAGCCAAATGATCAGTGCGCGGTGCGGGGAAAAACCGCGACGAGGAAATGCCCAATTTCAAAACCGTGGTTCTGCCGAAGCATCGTAACCCTCGCGCCGAAGTTCGGCGGGCGGTGACATTTGGCGGTCTATGACGCGTTACGACCATGCCCTGTGCTGAGCATTCGTCACGGTTATGCGTCGGATTTACGACACGTCAGTTTTGCGCTTGGAAACAGCGTGCTTTCCAGTGCATTCGAGATGTCGCTTTTCCATCGCCCCGAACTGGCATAACCATTGCGACATGGAGGGTGCGCCGGGGGGAATTTGGGGAATTTGGAGAATTTGAACGCGCTGCCGCCTATAGGCACGCGATCTCCCGGGAAATCCCCCCGCGCGCACGCTTTGTCGGGACTGCTTGCACGGGAATCCAGGAATGGCCGAAAACAGTGAAAAACCATCGCGGGATGCCCTGCGTCGCGCCGGTGAGATATCGGATATAGCGATCGTCTGGGGCCTGATCATTGCAATAATTGCGATTGCTGTCGTAATGATGGAAGGCCGGTTCGGATAACAAACTGCGCCTTGGTAACTCGATTCACCTGAAAATACGCAAGCCGTGGCATCCACCTCCGCCGCAAACGAAAAGCGCCGTTGGCGCGTGAAAGATACTGCCGATTCGCCGTGGCGTGATTTGCCTGGTGAGTACACGACGGTAGAGATTTTGCAGATGCGCATCGAAGGGTTTTTCGCGGCAGCGATTCCGGCCGATGAGACGCCGCAGAACGAAGCAGCGCCGGACGATTAGCCGGGGAAGACCACCGTCGAAGCGCTGCAATTGCGCCTGCCTGATGACGCGATAGTCCGCGGGGCTGGTGTTGATGCGTATGCCCGGCAACAGCAGCGGAAGCTCGAAGTTCCTGAGGCTGGCGGCCTGCCTCATGACGTTCTCGCGACTCAGGTCATCTGCGCACTGCTTGAACACCTGGACCAGGGTCTGGGCGGCGACGTAGGCATAGACGTTATACCAGTCGGTGAGATCCCCATCCGGATAGTACTTCTTCATGAATGCAACCCACGCTCTCATCGCGGGGTCGTTGTCCCACTGCGGATCGGTTGGGTCCTTGCCGAAGTCGTCGTTCTGGTAGAGCACGCCAATTTTCGCGTTGGGATGATGCTTGAGAATGTAGTGGGCATAAATTCTCGCCTCGCCGTAATAGGTCGGCAGCCAACCCATGGTCCAGTGGAAATTCTTCGGATCGGAAAATTTGCTCGCCCCCGATGACACGAACAGCTGAGGCACCTTTCTGGCGTTGAGATATTTCTGGACCGCCGAGTTCGCAGCCGTGCCGTTGGAGTTGAAAATCAGCAGAACTTCCTCCTGCTCGACGAGCTTGCGTGTCTGCTCCACCGCCTTGGGCGGCGTAAAAGCGTCGTCCAGGGAAATCAGTTGGGATGGGGGCATGCCTGCCACGCATGTGCTGGTCGAAGCGCAGATCGACGGCAAGGTCGGTGACGTCCACGAAGTAACACGGCTGCCTGGGCCGATAGTTTGGATTGCGCCCCCCCCCGCAAACTTGCGGGTGCCCATGACTTCGGCTGCGAGCGCGACGACGAAAATACGATGGACGCCGCGCGCAACTTCTTGGTCGCCGAACGCGAATTCGGGGTCAGAGGGTGTAGGCGCCATCCCGCAGCGTTTGCCGCGAAATCCGCTTAAGCGGTTTTTTTGACCTCGGCGCGGGTATCGAGTCGCGAGGCAAGGTCGGCGACGTTGTGCATGGAAAGCAGGTGCATGTAAATCCAGCCCAGATGGCCGCTGCGCAGCAGGGCGCCTGCTTCCTGGTCGTCGAGCTTGCCAAGGCGCGCTTCGTCGACAACGCTGAATCCGTCCAGCGCAAATTTGGCATTGCCCTTCGACACAACATTGATCACCCGCGGAATGAGCAGGTCCAGCCTTTTCAGCTGTATGACGAAATCCCGCGTGCGCGTCGCTTCATTCCGGTAAGTGTTGAGAAACTCGATGGCGCGCGTCAGCGCCGGCGCATAGGTGCCGTCCTCGGCAAACAGCGGATCACCCTCCTCGGTATTGAAGCCGGGATAAGCCTCGTCGATGCCCACAGTAAGTTCAGTTGTCACATCCTTCTCGATCAGCACGAACGGATAGCGGCGAACGAACGCCGGTATGTAGTTACCGGACCAGCGCCCGTCCGTTTCGACGAAGAGGTTCTCGTCGCGGCGCAAGCCCAGCAGCGCGATCGGCGTGGGTTGCTGCCGCGCATCGGGGACAAAGAGAATCGGCGACTGCCGGGCCGCAGCCGCAAACTCGTTGCCGGTCAGCGGCACGGAATTGGTTCCCGCCGCGTAGGCAAATGACGGCACGCTGCGAACCTTCAGGTTGCGATGGGTTTCGCGGCTAAGCATGATCGGTTTGGTGTAGAAAAAAAGCGTGGGCATGACAGGCCTTTCAGGCTTGTGTTCAGAATTGTTTTCGGGTGGATGCGGCCGGCCGCGTCCTTCCGATTGCGCGGGTCTCGATCTGCCGGGTTTCGAATTCTGTGCGTTCGATCTGCCGGGTTTCGATTTTGCGGGGCTCGATTTCTGTGGTTTCGATTTCCCGGATTTCAACTTCTCCGGTGCCGTACTACGGGGCTTCGAATTCCGGGTTGTCGATTTCTTCTTTGTCGGCATGATGGGAGCCTGATCGCGAAAACAAAACCGAGGAATCTGCGTCGATTGACTCTATTTTTACGCTAAAACCGTGATAAACACACCAGCAATAAATCCGCGATTATTGCCAAGGACCGGGCGCAAAGCGCGAACTGCGAAGTGTCCCGCGCGGAGTGCGACGTGCTCAGTGCTAAAGCGCTTCCACCGCCGAAATCTCGAAGCCCTGGCCGAAATCGATCTTGCATCGGCTCAGATGCTCCAGCACCCGGCTGTTCTCAACATGCTCTGCAATGGTTTTCGCGCCGATCCCGTGGCACATGCGGTTGATCTCGGACACTTTGGCCGGGTCGATGGCCGATGCGCTGATCTTGACGAAATTCGGTTCGAGGGCCTTCAACTCCGCAAGTTGTACCTCGCTGCCGTCGAAGCCGGCAATGGTCAGGTTGCAGCCGTGCGGCCGGAGTTCTGCCATCAGGCGGCGCAATGGCTCGCGATTGGCCGTGGCGCTTTTGCATGAAATGTCGAAGCCGAGCCCGCCGCCCGACAAATAGGAATTGTCGACGTACTTCAGGACGTATGCCCCGAATTTCTCATCGACAAGCGTCTCTTCGGACAAATTGACGTTGAAAAGAGGGACACCCCAGTCCGGTTTGAACTTCAGCCCGTTGCGAACGAACCGGGCCAGCCGGTTAACCACCCAGCGGTCGAGATACGGCAGCATCCGGCACTCCTCGAGCAAAGGGAAAAACGTGCCCGGCGGCAGCAGCTTGGCATCCTCCTCCTTGAAGCGGACGAAGATTTCCTGGAACTCCCGGTCGCCTGGCTGCGGGGCAAGCGGGACGATCTTCTGCTTATAGAGCACGAATTCGTCCTGCTGCAGCGCCGACATCAGGCGCTCGGCGATGTCCTTTTCTGGTTCTGCTTCCATACGCATGGCGATATTGGGTACAAGTTTCAGGATTTCAGGATTCAGCGCACGCCGCGAACATCAGGTCGATTCGAGAGCGTGCTTGACGCAGCCTTCCATAGCCGGCTGTTTCCCTGAGCACCGCGGCGGATCGACATTCCGAATCATACGGCTAAACGCGCTTGACTCAATCGCCCCGCGGCCGAAAATCCCCGCATGCCGCCGCGGCCCTCAAGCTTTCTTCGTCGCCTGCCAGGATACGAACTGGGTGCCCGCAATGCGCTTGGCCCAAACGGCGTGATAGAGCAGGTCGAGCGTGCGGTTTTCGCCCTTCACAGTCACTTCAAACTTCGCGCTGCCGGTGACGATGGCAATTGCGCCGTAGGTGCGCACCTTCGATTCACTTTGGTGCATGCTGCGATACTTCACATTGCCTGAAGTGATGGATTCGATGAAGCTTTGCTTGGTGTCGACCACGGTGCTGGAGTGGACGTAGACCAGGTCGTCGCCGAACAGTTTCTTCATGGCCGCGCCGTCGCCGCTCATCTGCGCCTTGAAGCGCGCATCCTCTGCCTTCAGCGCCTCTTCGACGGTGATGGTGCCGCTGCACTCCTGCGGCCCGCTTCCAGGCGCAGCCTGCAGGACGAAAAAGTTGGTCAGTGCACGGATAAGGCTGAACATGCTGTTTTCTCCTCTTTGAGTTGTCGGTGGCCGCTAGTGAATCAAATACCGGGCCGGGTTAAGCGCTCTGATACGCGATTCTTCCCGTCGCGTACTTTGCCTGATGATTCTTATGCACCTGGTCTCCCCAACGATACCTGTTGAGCGCACCCCTCCAAGGGTATTGATGCGAATGTTTTGAAAATGAAGTATTGAGCGGCGGGTGCGAAAAGAATCCTCGTGCCTTGCGTTTCTGTCATTGTAGGCGATTCCCCCGGATTTGCAGCCCCGGTGAATTCGCGCAACAACGCTGATTCTCTGCCGCGGCAACTCCGGCTACACTTGCGCGGTTTGCAAATGCAACCATTTCGGCACGGGGAAGGAATTATGTTCCGCGGCACTGCGAGCGGCATCGTCATCGCGCTGTTTTTGGCCGGCTGTTCCGGTCCGGCGCGGATGGATCTGGATCCAACGCCTGTCAACCCGACGGCGGTGACAGAAACGCATCTGCTCAGTCAGGGAATCAAGGATTTTCCCGCATTCGAAGCCACGAATCGCACGTACTCGCGCGCCAACATGCAGCGCAGGGAGTCGTCGGTTACGGGCGTCGACGACTACGCGCAGTTCCTGGGTGGCGCCGGCGACGAAGTGCGTATCCATCGGCTGGACCGGAAGCTGGCATGGACGCTGGATGCGACAAAAAAGCAGTACACAGAATGTCCGCTGAAGGGCTGTTCAACGCCGATCCCCGGAAAGCCACCGGAGACAAAACCAGCGAATCGGAATCACGATGCAGAATGCAGGCTGAAGATCGGCATCAAGACTTTTACGATCGAGCAGACCGGTCGCAAGCGCAGCATCAATGGCTTCGACACCGAGCAGTATGCCGTCCAGTGGCTGGTTGTGTTCAAGGACAACGCCTCACGAACCGCCACCAGTACGGTAAGCATTGACTTGTGGACGACCCCGGTAACGACCGCGCTGAGAAAAGCGATGACCCTGGAACAAAATTACGCCCGCGCGCGCAATGCGTTTCCCGACCTCGGCGAGGCTCCGGTCCGGTCGCAGAAATTACCGATTGAAGTGGGCAGGATGCTCAACATCTACCTGTCGCGATCCGTGAGCCCAACCGACCGATCGAATTTCCTTGCAGGGGCAAGGACGCTCGACGAAGTGAAGGGTCACCCGATCCTGATGAAGGTGACGTGGCGATTCGCCGGCGAAGCCTGCTCCATGGACGAGACAATGAAAGACGTCGGCAACAAACCGCTGTTTGTCTTCATGTCAGAAGTAAAGTCCTTCAGGCTGGAAGCGCAGCACGATTCGCTGTTTGCACCGCCGAAGGGATACAGGATCATGAAATGATCAGGCATCCCTTCGGCGGTGCATTAGGTAAAAGGGGAAAGCGGAAAGAGAAAAGGTAAGGGCAGGGCACGTCGTCACGTTCGTCGGGCCCGCCGCAGGCGATCTCAGCACGCAGCACCCAGCACCTGCACTTTCTTTCCTCTTTCACCTTTCCCCTTTTAGCTCTCACCTTTCCCCTTTCACGTTTCCTCTCAATCCTGCAATGTCCAGCTAGTTCCACCCACAATCTGGATCGGGCCCATAGGGGGTGCCTCTTACGGAAAGATCCCGGGTCTTGGCGCCGGCCGAATCTATCGCGATGGCACGCTTGGCCCAACTGTTATCCCAATGGCCCTTGGTGCAGCCAAGCAGAATTGCGTCGCCACCGCTCTTCGCAGCCAGGCGCGCGCAATCACCTACGGTGGATTCCTCCGGAACCACGCGCGTGAAGCTGCGGTTGTCGGGATCCGTGTCGGGCCGGGTAACCAGACAGAGCTTACCGGAATCGGCGATGCCGTCATTCTTGTCCTGCCACGCCTTTACGCTTTGCGCGAAGAGTTGCTGCCGCAAGCCGAAATACATATTCCTGTCTTTGTCGAATTCTGCCTTTGTGACCTCAGCGTTTGCATAGGCGCGGCA
>JANMYN010000809.1:0-2206 GCA_031382195.1 Betaproteobacteria bacterium | reverse complement strand
AACGTCGTGGTAAGAACCGTCGAACAACGTGACCTTGACATCCACCACGGGGAATCCGGCCAGCACACCATTCGGCAGGGTTTCCTGCAAGCCTTTGTCCACCGCCGGAATGTACTCGCGCGGTACCGTGCCGCCCTTGATCGCATCGACAAACAGGTAGCCTTTGCCCGGTTCATTCGGCTCAACCTTGAGCCAGACGTGGCCATACTGACCGCGGCCACCGGACTGCTTGATGAACTTGCCTTCGACTTCGACGGATTTTTTGATCGCTTCGCGGTAGGCCACCTGTGGCTTGCCAACGTTGGCTTCCACGCCGAATTCGCGCTTCATGCGATCGACGATGATTTCGAGATGCAACTCGCCCATCCCGGAAATGATGGTCTGACCGGATTCCTCGTCGGTGTGCACGCGAAATGACGGATCTTCCTGCGCAAGGCGGTTCAACGCGATGCCCATCTTTTCCTGATCGGGCTTGGTTTTCGGTTCCACTGCCTGGGAAATGACGGGCTCCGGGAAAATCATGCGCTCCAGCATGATGATCTTGTCGGGATGACACAGCGTTTCACCGGTCGACGCTTCCTTCAGGCCAACGGCCGCCGCGATGTCCCCGGCGCGCACTTCCTTGATTTCCTCGCGCTGGTTGGCGTGCATTTGCAGCAGCCGGCCGATGCGTTCCTTGCGCTCGCGCACCGAGTTATAGACGGTGTCGCCGGAATTCAGCACGCCGGAATAGACGCGGATGAACGTCAACTGGCCGACGTAAGGGTCGGTCATGATCTTGAACGCCAGCGCCGAAAACGGCTCGCTGTCGTCGGCTTTGCGCGTCACGCGCTCGCCCCTCTCGGTCTCACCGGGAACCGGGGGAATATCGATCGGGGAGGGCATGTAGTCGATCACAGCGTCGAGCATGGCCTGCACGCCCTTGTTCTTGAATGCCGAGCCGCACAGCATCGGCACGACCTCGTTCTTGATGACGCGAATGCGCAAGCCCTTCTTGATGTCCTCGATCGACAGATCGTGACCCTCGAGGTACTTGTTCATCAGCTCGTCACTGCCCTCCGCCGCCGCCTCGACGAGTTTTTCGCGCCACTTCTGGCACTCGGCAAGGAGATTGGCCGGAATTTCGCGCTCTTCGTACTTCATCCCCTGAGACGCCTCGTCCCAGTAGATGGCCTTCATCTTGACCAGATCGACGAGTCCTTCGAATTTTTCTTCCGCGCCAATTGGCACCTGGATCGGCACCGGATTGCCCTTCAGCCGCGTCCTGATGTGATCGTAGGACTTGAAGAAGTCGGCTCCCTGCCGGTCCATCTTGTTGATGAAAGCCAGCCTCGGCACCTTGTACTTATTCGCCTGGCGCCACACTGTTTCCGACTGCGGCTGCACACCGGCGACAGCGTCGTAGACCATGCAGGCACCATCGAGCACGCGCATCGAGCGCTCGACTTCAATGGTGAAGTCCACGTGTCCGGGTGTGTCGATGATATTGATGCGGTGCTGGGGCAAGTTACCGTCCATGCCTTTCCAGAAGCACGTCGTTGCCGCGGAAGTGATCGTAATACCGCGTTCCCGCTCTTGCTCCATCCAGTCCATGATGGCAGCGCCAACATGGACCTCGCCGATCTTGTGCGACACGCCGGTATAGAACAGGATGCGTTCCGTGGTCGTGGTTTTACCGGCATCGATATGCGCGCTGATGCCGATGTTGCGGTAACGTTCGATAGGCGTGATGCGGGGCATGTGTTTTTCCGGATGTCTCGCGAGTTAGAACCGATAGTGGGCGAAAGCCTTGTTGGCCTCTGCCATACGGTGCACTTCCTCGCGCTTCTTCATCGCGCCGCCGCGGCCTTCTGCGGCTTCGGCCAGTTCGCTTGCCAGACGCGCATCCATCGATTTTTCTGCGCGCTTGCGTGCGGCATCGCGCAGCCAGCGCATCGCCAGCGCATTTCGGCGCACCGAGCGCACTTCGACCGGAACCTGGTAATTCGCACCGCCGACGCGCCGGCTCTTCACCTCAACCATCGGACGCACGTTATTGAGCGCCAGAGTGAAAACTTCCAGTGGATCCTTGCCGGTCTTCTTGTTGATCTGATCGAGCGCGCCGTAGACGATGCGTTCGGCGACCGATTTCTTGCCACGCGTCATCAGCACGTTGACGAACTTGGCAAGCTCCTGGCTGCTGTATTTGGGATCCGGAAGCGTCTCG
>JANMYN010000797.1:0-1663 GCA_031382195.1 Betaproteobacteria bacterium | reverse complement strand
CGCGCAGCATCGTCTCGTCGAGATCGGTGTGTTCGCGCAAGGGGAAGGCGACGTTCTCGAACACCGACTGATCGGTGAACAGGGCGCCGAACTGGAACAGCATGCCCATGCGGCGGCGCATCTGGTAGAGTCCGGCGCGGTCCAGTTCGTGCATCACTTTGTCCGCCACCTTCACCTGGCCCTGTCGCGGCTTGAGCGCACCGCCGATCAGGCGCAGCAGGGTGGTCTTGCCCGAACCACTGATGCCCATGATGGACACAACTGTCCCGCGCGGGATGGCCATGTCGATCCCGCTCAGAATTGGGCGGCGCTTGTCGTACCAGAAATTGACGCCGTTAATTTCTACGAGATTGTCGGAATGCATATTAGCGTCCGAGATCGAAACAGGGCTGCATTGTAACGGAGACCGCCATTCATCGCCGACCGGCGCAATTTTCGGTTGGACCCGCGTGACAGCGTTTGGGTTGTCCCGACCGGGAAACAGAAGGAGCGGCGCTTCTACCTCGCAGGCCACCTAAACCTATGAACAATCAAGCCCTTCTGGCACAATAGCGCAATACCGCCGCATCATCGTCGGCCTTCGGACAAATGAATACCCAGAGCACATCGAAACCGGAACTTCTGATCGTCGACGACGACCCGCTGATCATTGACACGTTGAGTTTCGTGCTCGGCAAGGACTATAGCGTCCGCGCCGCCGGGTCGAGAGCGCAGGTCAAGAGCCTGCTGCGCCAGCTCGATACCGCGCCAGAATTGGCTTTGGTGGATTTAGGTCTGCCTCCGACGCCGCACCGCCCCGATGAAGGCTTCCAGTTGATTAGCGATCTGCTTGCCCATTGTCCCTCGATCAAAATCCTGGTCCTGTCCGGACAGAACGACGAAGCCAATGCCCGCTACGCCCGCACGCTGGGTGCGGTCGAGTTCATTGCCAAGCCATGCGAGCCCGATGTACTCAAGGCATTGCTCGCCAAGGCCCGGCGCATGGCCGACGTGGAGAAGTCATCGGTCAAAGCGGATACCGGAATCGTCGGCTCGGGCCTTGCGATAACGAAGCTGCATCAGCAGATCGCGCAGTATGCAACGGCCCCTTTCCCGGTGCTCATCGAAGGCGAATCCGGTAGCGGCAAGGAACTCGTCGCGCAATCGCTGCACCGCCAAGGCCCGCGTGCCGGGAAGCCCTATCTCGCACTCAATTGCGCTGCCATTTCGCCATCGTTGGTTGAGCCGACGCTTTTTGGCTACGTGAAGGGTGCATTCACCGGCGCTAATTCCTCGCGCTCCGGTTACTTCGAGGATGCGCACGAGGGCGCATTGTTTCTCGATGAAATCGGCGAATTACCGCTCGAGTTGCAGGCCAAATTGCTGCGCGTGCTGGAAAACGGAGAATACCAGCGGGTCGGCGAAACGCAGAGCCGGGTGTCCAACGCGCGGGTCATCGCGGCGACCAACCGCGATCTGCGCCAGGAAGTGCGTTCCGGGCGTTTTCGCGCGGATCTGTATCACCGGCTCTCGGTGTTCTCGGTATCGGTTCCCTCGCTACGCGAGCTCGGCGACGACAAGACGAGGTTGCTCGAACACTACTCGACGCTGTATGCGCGCCAGAGCAATTCGCAGCCGTTCAAACTCGATCAAAAATCACTCGAATTGTGGATGCAATACGGCT
>JANMYN010000796.1:0-3908 GCA_031382195.1 Betaproteobacteria bacterium | reverse complement strand
CAGTAATAATGTCCGCCATTCTTGCCTGCTCCTTCGAGTCGCGTCCGCTCGCCGATTGCCCACGTACGACCAGAGTTCCAGTTAAAAAATTCAGTTGCAAAAAAAGGGGCGTGCGCCCCTTTTTTTTGGCGACTGCGCCATTCAGGTCGTAGCCTGCTCTTCCGTGCTGTCGACCTCCACGAACTCGTCGCTGACGATTTCCTTGATGGTCTGGCTGCGCCCATCGAGGATCGCGTCCGCAATCCCGCGCGCGTACAGCCGCACTGCGCTGCTGGCGTCGTCGTTGCCGGGAATGACATAGTCGACGCCGTCCGGAGAATGGTTGGTATCGACGACGCCTACCACCGGAATGCCCAGTTTGTTGGCTTCCGTGATCGCGCCCTTTTGATAGCCAACATCGATGACAAAAAGCGCATCAGGCAGGCCGTTCATTTCCTTGATGCCGCCCAGACTGCGATCGAGCTTCACCATTTCCCGTTGGAAGTGGAGTTGCTCCTTTTTCGACAGCTTTTCCAGCGAGCCGTCCTGCACCATCAATTCCATGTCGCGCAATCGCTTGATCGAAATCTTCACGGTCTTGAAGTTGGTGAGCATGCCGCCCAACCAGCGATGATCGACGAACGGCGTGCTGGCACGCACCGCCTCTTCGCGGATGATTTCCCGCGCCTGGCGCTTGGTGCCGACAAACAGGATGCTGCCTTTGTTTGAGGAAAGCTGGCGTACGAATTTCACCGCTTCCTGGTACATGACCAGGGTCTTCTCGAGATTGATAATATGAATCTTGTTGCGATGGCCGAAGATGAAAGGTGCCATCTTCGGATTCCAGTAACGGGTTTGGTGTCCGAAATGGACGCCCGCTTCAAGCATTTGACGCATGGTGACCGACATTAATTTCTCCTGTAAGGGTTAAGCCCCCGCCTGCCGGACCCCGTTATCGGGCACCCATACTTGGCTGGCGTGCGTGTTACCCCGATTCCTAATGCGTGACGTGACCGGGGTCAACTGAAAATTATATCAGTGCCACCCCACTCGCCTCAACCATTTTCATGCATGGTCAATGGCTTAACGACCTGCGGACCGATGCCGCTGCCGCCGGGCCTCGTACAGACAGATGCCGGCGGCCACCGAGACGTTCAGGCTTTCAACGTGTCCGAGCATGGGGATCGAGATTAATTCATCACAGGTTTCTCTGGTCAGGCGGCGAAGGCCCTCGCCTTCGGCGCCCAGAACGATCGCCAGCGGACCGGAAAGTCTTGCTTCGAACAGGCTCCCGCCTTCGCGTTCGGCCGTACCGGCTACCCAAATTCCCTTATCTTTCAATTCTCTCAGCGTTCGCGCCAGATTCGTAACAGCAATGAACGGCACGCTTTCGGCGGCGCCAGAGGCAACTTTGTGGACGGTCGCGTTCAGGCCGGTGGCGCGGTCCTTGGGAGCAACAATCGCATGCACCCCCATGGCGTCAGCCACCCTTAGACAGGCACCCAGATTATGCGGGTCCTGTACCCCGTCAAGCACCAGCAGAAAAGCCGGTTCGGCAAGATCGTCCAGAACTTCGTTCAGCGAAGCTGCGAGCGCTACCTCCTCGATGAAGGCCGCAACGCCCTGGTGCCGGCCTCCTTTCGCAAATCCATCCAGCCGCTCTGCATCAGCCTCGTGCAACCGGACGCCGGCTGCGTTGGCAAGATCTGCGACGCGGCGCGTACGCGGGTCGCTGCGTCTGGCGTCCAGGAACACTTCGAATACCGCCGCCGGCCGCCGCTTCAACGCGGCCGTCACCGCATGCAACCCATAGACGACTCGCCTGCCATTCATCGCGAGTCTTTCGCAGGTTCGTCGAGCACGAAATCGATTTTGGTCGTTTCGAGATCGACTCTCACCAGCTTTACCGGAATCCGGTCCCCGAGCCGGAAACGCTTTCCGGTGCGTTCTCCCAGCAACTGATGCTTGGCGGCATCGAAGTGGAAATAGTCGGCACCCAGTTCCGAGATGTGCACCAGGCCCTCCACGTACACCTCGTGGAGCGCGACAAAAACACCGAAGCCGGTTACGCCGCTGACGGTGGCGGTGAAGCGCTCGCCAATGCGGTCCTGCATGTAGTAGCACTTGAGCCACGCTTCGACATCGCGGGTGGCCTCGTCGGCGCGGCGCTCGGTTTCCGAGCAATGAACACCCAGTTCCTGCCAGTTGCCGGGTTCGTAACGCGTGGCCGCGAGAGACGCCTTGATCGAACGGTGGATAAGCAGATCCGGATAGCGCCGGATTGGAGACGTAAAGTGGGTATAGGCTTCGTAGGCCAGGCCGAAATGACCGACGTTGTCCGGGCTGTATACCGCCTGGCGCAGTGATCGCAGCATCACCGTCTGCAGAAGCTGGACATCCGGGCGTGTCTTGATTTTTTCCAGCAGCCGCGCATAGTCCTTGGCTTGAGGGTTGTCGCCCCCGGTGATTTGCAGACCGAATTCGCGCAAGAACTCGCGCAGCGCGGCGAGCTTCTCCGGCGTCGGCCCCTCGTGCACGCGATACAGTGCGGGGTGATCGTGGCTCGACAGGAAATCCGACGCACAGACATTGGCTGCCAGCATGCATTCCTCAATGAGGCGATGGGCATCGTTGCGCTGGGTGGGAACGATGCGTTCGATCTTGCCCTCGTCGTCGAAAAACATCTGCGTCTCGACCGTCTCGAAGTCGATCGCGCCGCGCAATGCCCGGGCCTTGACCAGACCCTGATAGAGAGCGTGCAGCGCCTGAAGATGCGGCACCAGATCTTTGAGTTCGCGCGCAGTCTCCCCCTGCGGATCTTCGATTGCCTGCGCGACCGTGGTATACGTCAGCCTCGCGCGCGAATGCATCACCGCCGGATAGAAGCGGTAAACGGCAATGTCCCCTCGCGCCGAGATATCCATTTCGCACACCACGCACAGGCGGTCGACCTTTGGCATGAGCGAACACAAGCCGTTCGACAGGACCTCCGGCAACATCGGGATCACGCGGCGGGGAAAATAGACTGAATTGCCGCGCTCCCGCGCTTCGAGGTCGACGACGTCGCCGTGCCGCGCGTAATGGCTGACATCGGCTATGGCCACCCACAGCTTGAATCCCTTGCCGCGGCGCTCGCAATAAACCGCATCGTCGAAATCCTTGGCAGTCTCGCCGTCGATCGTCACCAGCGGCAGGTTGCGCAGATCTTCGCGTCCCTTGAAGTCCTTCTCGGTTACTCCAGCCGGGAATTTCGCGACTGCCTTCTCTACCTCCGCGGAAAATTCGTGGGGCAGATCGTGTTTTCTCAGCGCGATCTCGATTTCCATTCCCGGATCGGCGTAATTGCCGAGCACCTCGACGATACGTCCGACCGGTTTCGTGTGGCGCTGCGGTTGCTCGATGATTTCGACGATTACGACCTGGCCGGGTTTGGCCCCACCGTTTGCACCCGCCGGTATCAGAATGTCCTGACTGATGCGGCGATCCTCCGGGGCCACTACGCCAATGCCGTGCTCGTTCAGGAAACGGCCGACCACCCTCAGGTTGGCACGCTCGAGCACTTCGACAATATGCCCCTCGCGCCGGCCGCGCGCGTTGATGCCACCTTCGCGCGCGACCACACGATCGCCATGCAATACCTTGGCCATTTCACCGGGATGCAGGAACAAGTCCTCTCCCTCGCCATCGCGCACCAGGAAACCGAACCCGTCCGGATGACCCTGCACCTTGCCCTTCACCAGGTCGAGCTTGTCGACCACGCAAATTGCATTCTTGCGATTGCGCATGATCTGGCCATCGCGCTCCATCGCGCCCAAACGGCGCTCGAACGGCTCGGCTTCATGCGGCGCGATGGCAAGCAATTGCACCATCTCGTCCACCGAGACCGGTACGCCCTGTTCGAGCAGCACGCCCAGAATATGCTCGCGACT
>JANMYN010000769.1:0-2485 GCA_031382195.1 Betaproteobacteria bacterium | reverse complement strand
TACATCCTGGATGAACCCACCATCGGCCTGCATCCGCGCGACAATCAGATTCTTCTGAATACGCTGGAGAAGCTGGAGAAAAAAGGCAACACTTTGCTGGTCGTGGAGCACGACGAGGATACCATCCGGCGCGCGCACCATCTGGTCGATCTCGGTCCGGGCGCCGGCCGCCTCGGTGGCGAGGTGATTGCTCAAGGCACTGTCGAGCAGTTGATGCGCTCGCCGGCTTCGTTGACCGGAAAATTCCTGCGCCATCCGCTGCTGCATCCGCTGCAGCCCTGGCGTGCGACCGACAACCGCACGCCGGCGATTCAAATGAGTGGCGCGAAGCTGCACAACCTGAAGAGCGTCGATGTACGTTTCCCGCTGGCGCGCCTGAGCGTGGTCACCGGCGTTTCCGGCAGCGGCAAGTCCACGCTGGCGCGCGACATCCTGCACGACAATCTGGCCGCGCTGGTCGGCGAGCGCAACAAGCGCAACAAAAACACGTTCGAGCCGGCTGGCTGCAAGTCGCTTAAAGGCTGGGAGACGATCGATCGTGTGCTCGAAGTCGACCAGACGCCGATCGGAAAGACGCCGCGCTCCTGCCCGGCGACCTACGTCGGTTTCTGGGATGCAATCCGCAAACTGTTCGCCGGCACCCAGGAAGCACGCATGCGCGGCTTCGAGTCCGGCCGCTTCTCCTTCAACACGGCGGGCGGCCGCTGCGATGCCTGCGAAGGGCAGGGCATGCAGAAGATAGAAATGAGTTTCCTGCCCGACGTGAAAGTGGCCTGCGACGTGTGCGACGGCGCGCGCTTCAACCCCGAGACCCTGGCGGTTCATTACAAGGGCAAGTCGATCGGCGATGTGCTGAAGATGAGCGTGGACGAGGCGGTGGACTTCTTTTCCGCGCTTCCCGCGTGTCATCATGCCTTGCGCTTGCTCCAGGACGTCGGCCTGGGTTACCTCACGCTCGGCCAGCAAAGCCCGACCCTGTCGGGCGGCGAAGCCCAGCGCATCAAGCTGGTGACCGAGTTGTCAAAGGTGCGCACAACGCACGATTTGCCGAAACGCGGCGCGGGCGCCGGCGGGCGCAAGACCTTGTATGTTCTGGACGAGCCGACGGTAGGCCTGCACATGGCGGACGTGGAGAAACTGATCCGCGTGCTGCATCGGCTGGTGGACGCCGGTAACACGGTCGTGGTGATCGAGCACAACCTCGACGTCATGGCCGACGCCGACTGGATCATCGACCTCGGCCCGGAAGGCGGCGAGGGCGGCGGGCAGGTGGTTGCGCAAGGCATGCCGGAACAGGTGGCAAAGGTGAAGCAGTCCCATACGGGAAAAGTGCTGGCGGCATTCCTCGCCGAGCGCGGCCACAAAGTGCCCGCCGCGATGGCGTCATGAACGCTGCCGTGATTCACGTGTAGGCATATCGTTCGTGAGTGCCTGAAGGCCAGACTCGCTTTATCTGTTCAACGGCCCTATGAGGGTGCCACCATCAAGAAAACCACTCGCCGCAGAGGACGCCAAGGACGCAAAGGAAAAGCGGGGAGAGACTAACCTCGACGGGCGGATGCCATGCCCGCCGGTTCGCATTCACGGTAATCGCCCTTTGTACCCTGCCTCGCCTCTGACCTTCCTTTGCGTCCTTGGCGTACCCCTCAAGGGGGTATTGTGAAGAATCCTTGGCGGTGAAAGATTTTTGATTCTTAGCGCCAACTGTCCGCACTGCCGCTGGAGGTTGATTCGGTGGAATGCGGACTTGAGCTGACCGAAGCCCGGCTCTCTCTCACCCATGACGGGATTGACAGCCCGTTTCCAGACTCCCAAACTGAATCGAAGCCTCTGTACAAACGGGATTAATGCGATGGATGCTGTCGAAACGTACAAATCCCTTAGCGCTTTAATTCGTCAAACGACGTGTTTTTCCACATTGTTTGATGTCGACTTATAGTTGGGCGTCAGGCAACCCCTTCCTACAATATTCGCGCGACGAGCTTTATCGTCGGCTTTCTACGTCCACACAACAGAAGGAGACAGTTCGATGAAATGCAATCCACGTGTCACCTTTGCTCTCGCATTCTTACCCTTGCTTGCTCTCGGCATCCCCGGATGTGCCACCGCCCCCGCGAATGAAGTGGTAAGCACAAAGGAGGCCCCAGCCGCAATTGGCCCGTACTCACAGGCAGACCTCGTGCCCTTTGAGGGTCTAAAGGAGCAGTTCACGATTGCCCTGCCCGGTGGCTGGAACGTGTACAACCAGTCGGAAGTTCTCTCTGGAGGGCGGAGTCCGTTTGGAGTCGTTTTTTTTTCTGCCCAGCCGCTGACAAAACCCGGGGAGAAGACGGCCGACGCAGAACTGCTGGCTAAGGCCGACGTCGGCGAGATCCCCACCTTCTTCGTCGATCGACAACCTGCAGGAAAGGGCATGGCATGCAGCGAGTTTTCAAGAATGGCGGGAGGTCGGGTTGCAGGGATGGCCAGGAACGACCCCGCGTTC
>JANMYN010000768.1:0-2903 GCA_031382195.1 Betaproteobacteria bacterium | reverse complement strand
GCGAATGGGCCAATCGCTTGACCAATGCTTTCCCGGTTACCGGAAAAAAACAGACTTTACGCGGATGAATGTCCAGCACACGTCTGAAAAGACGTTCGGGCAAATCTACGTTCCGGCCGTGAACTGGATATTGCTCGTGCTGGTCATTGCCACCGTGGTGGGATTCGGCACCTCGTCCCGACTTGCGTCGGCTTACGGAGTCGCGGTAATGGGGACGATGGTGGCAACCACGTTTCTGACTTTCTTCGTCGTTCGTTATCGCTGGGGCTACCCGCTGTGGTTCTGCCTCCTGGCGACCGGGCTTTTCACGGTGATCGACCTGACCTTTTTCTCTGCCGCCATGCACAAGGTATTCGAGGGTGGTTGGTTCCCGCTGCTGTTCGGCTCGGCGGTGTTCACGGTCATGATGACGTGGAGACAGGGCCGCAGAATCCTGTTGCAAAAATTGAACGAATCGTCCGTTCCATTGAGCGTCCTGCTCGAAAGCCTGTTTCTGCGACCACCGCAGCGGGTGCCGGGCACGGCCGTTTTCCTGACGGCGTCGGCGGACTTGACGCCGAACGCGCTCCTGCACAGCCTGAAGCACTATAAGGTCCTGCACGATCGGGTTGTATTCATGACCGTGGAGTTCCTGGACGTACCCCGGGTGGCGGATACGGAGCGCGTCCTGGTCGAGGAAATTCACAAGGACTGCTTTCGCGTGCTGGCAAAGTATGGATTCATGGAACAACCTGACGCGGTGCGCGCGCTGGATTTGGCCCGAAGCAAGGGACTCGCCTGCGCGCTGGTCGATACCTCATTCTTCATTTCCCGGGAGAAGATCGTGCCGATCGCCGGCAGGGAAGGAATGGCGCTGTGGCGGGAGCGCCTGTTTGCCGCCATGGCGCGCAACGCCGGAAGCATCAGCGACTATTTCAATATTCCAGCCAACCGAACCGTCGAACTCGGGACTCGCATAGAGATGTAACGTTGCCAACGCATCCGCTCGCGGGAGAGGCGCCAACGCCGTACGCGCGGGAACGTATCCGGCCAATTTGCTCGCTAAGCAGTCGCACAAGCGATTGCGGGTACAGTGCCGGAATCTCAGGCCTGCCGCTCGAGAAAATCCACCAGCAGCGCACTCACTTTCTCCGGCTGTTCCTGCTGCACCCAATGTCCCGCGCCCTCCACCAGATGGCAGCCCAGCATGTTCGTGACTGCGTCCTTCTGCATCTTGATGATGTCGCCGCCGGGCCGCTGGTAGATTCCCCAGTCGCTTTTTCCCGCGATGAAGCAGGACGGCACGTCGATAGTGCGGCCGGTGAAAAGTTGAAGTTCAGTGGCATTGGCGCCGCTGGTGTTGCATCGGTACCACTGCAAGCCGCCCTGATAGCCGTTCCTGCCGTACTCTTCAGCGTACACGGCCAGTTCATTGTCGGGCAGCCATGTGTTTGCGGCAATTTCGGCCGAAGTCGGCATCTCCTTTGCCACCGTCTCGGCCATGCCCTCGTTCAGATCCATGATGTAGTAAGTCGGCATCTTCTCCAGCTCGGTCGCCGTCCAGGACTTCAATGGAAAAGGCTGGTTCTGCTTCCAGTCCGCGCTTTTGTGGTGGTAATACGCGCGCATGAACGCGTGGACGCCTTGCGGGCATTTCCACATGTTGTCGTTGGCGGGACGCGTCGAGTAATACCACTGGTAGTGCTTGCGCGGGCGCTTCAGCGCGGCGAGGTCATCGTGAATGCGCGCCGCGCCTGGTTGCGCCGAACCGTCATTTTTCGTCGAGTCTTCATCGTCCGTGCCGAACGGCAGCGCCGGCGCGCCGGCGAACGGGCCGCTCATCATGGCGACGGAGCGGAAAATATCCGGCCGTATCAGCGCACTCCAGGCCGCGACGTAGGAGCCGGCATCGTGGCCGAACACCCCTGCCACGGACCGGTACCCCAGCGCAGAGACCAGTGCCATCACGTCCCGTACGAGGTTGAGCGTGCGGAAGGAGGCGACATCGCCGTCGTAGTTGCCGTCCCAACCGGTGGTGCGACCGTACCCGCGCTGGTCGGGCGCGACGGCGTGGTAGCCCGCCTCTGCAAGCGGCATCATGACTTTTCTCCAGCTAAAGGCGATCTCGGGGAAGCCGTGCAGCAGGAGCACGAGGGGGCGGGCTGCTTTTTTTTCGGAGCCAGTCTCGAAACCCGCTTCCAGGATGTGCATCCGCAGGCCGTTGACGTTTTTCACGAAACGGGAACGTATGCCGGGCGGGAGGACGGTCTGGGGAAGGGCGGCAATCTCGGTCATCTTTACCTCTGTTGGCGCATCGGACACAATGCGTGTGAGTCGGTATTTGGGCTGAATAGAATTCAACAATAGCAAAAAAAATGGCTGGCGCAGTTCCCGGTGCCGGCTGCTTCAGAATTTTCACCCGTCCGGCGCCGTCCAGGACTTGCGCAACGGTGGCGCCGCCCCCATTTGCCGACCATCCCGCCACGATCCGCCACGATAAACTCAAATGACAAATTTCCGCAATGCGCAGCGCCCGGGCTTCACGCTGGCAACTTCCCTCGCAGCAGTCTTCTTCGCATTGACGCTGGTTGCCCCTGACGCCGACGCCCGGCGACTCGGTGGCGGAAGAACTTTCGGCAAGCAGTCCTCCACCGTGACCCAGCAGCAGGCCGCTACCCCGTCGAAGCCGACTGCCCCGCCCAACCAACAGGCTTCAACGCCGGGTCAAACGCCCGCGACTGCACCCGTACCCCAATCCGCGGGTAATCGCTGGCTGGGTCCGATCGCGGGACTGGCCGCCGGTCTGGGCATTGCCGCCCTGTTGTCGCACTTCGGACTTGGCGGCGCATTCGCCGACGGGCTGGGCAGCATGCTGCTGATCGGGCTGCTTCTGATGGCGGGAGTGTTCATCTGGCGGATGCTTC
>JANMYN010000830.1:0-1566 GCA_031382195.1 Betaproteobacteria bacterium | reverse complement strand
ATCGGCGCGTCGGCGGGATTGACCTTCTGGAACGCCGGCGGCGTGCTCATTTGCGCGGGAAGCTGCTTCTGCGCCCGGGTGATCGCTGCCTGTACGTCCTGCGCGGCGGCGTCGATGTTCCGGTCGAGCGAGAACTGCAGCGTGATCCGGGTCACGCCCTGGGCGTTGTTCGAGTCCATGGAGTCCAGCCCGGCGATCGAGGAGAACTCTTTCTCCAGCGGCGTGGCCACCGCAGCGGCCATGGTGTCGGGACTCGCGCCGGGCAGGGCGGCGGTGACTGAGATGGTCGGGAAGTCGACGTTGGGGAGATCCGACACCGGCAGCAGCCGGTAGCTGAAGATGCCGAAAATCAGGATGCCGATCATCACCAGCCCGGTCATCACCGGGCGGCGGACAAAAATTTCCGCGATGCTCACGACGGTTTGTCCGGCGTCTTGGCGCTGACTTTCGATCCCGGCAGCAGGCGCGAGGCGCCGTCCACCACGACCGATTCGCCGGGCTCGAGGCCGCTGGCGATCACGGCTTCGCCGCCCTCGATGCGTGCCACGACGACTTCGCGCTGCTCGGCCGTAGCGTCGGGCTTGACCACGTAGACATACTGGCCCTTCGGGCCGTTCTGCAGCGCTTGCGAGGGCACCACGCGCGCGGCCGGCTCCTCGCGCAACGTCAGCCAGCTGTCGACAAACTGGCCGGGCCAGAGCAGCTTCCCGGCATTGTCGAAGCGGCCACGCAGCTTGATGGTGCCGGTGGACGCATCGATGGCGTTGTCCGAAAATGCGAGCTTGCCGGCGGTCTTGCCGTACTCTGGCGGCACTTCCACCGGCAGCGGCGATTTGGCCTGCATGCGGCGTATCTCTTCGAAATACTGCTGCGGTATGGCGAGGCTGACATAGATGGGGGAGAGCTGGTTGATCACCACCATCGCCCCCGAGTCGTTGGCCTTCACCAGGTTGCCTTCGCTGAGCAAAACCTTGCCGGCGCGGCCGGTGATCGGCGAACGGATGGTTGCGTAGCCGAGGTTGATCCGGGTGCGGTTGACTTCGGATTCATCGCCCTTGATCGTCGATTCCAGGGCCCGCAGGTTGGCGGACACCTGCGCATAGGCTTCGGGGGAAACGAAATTGCGTTCCAGCAGTTCCTTGTAGCGGCGCTCCTGACCATTCGCATGTTCGAGCTGCGCAACGTCGCGCGCCAGGTCGGCCTCCGCGTGCGCCATCTGCGACTCGAACGGCTTGGGGTCGAGCTGAAACAGCAGGTCGCCCTTGACCACGTCCTGCCCGTCGCGCACGTAAGCCCTGGTTATGAGTCCATCGACCCTTGCCTTGATCGCGACCGAGGCGACCGGCTCGACGGTGCCGATGGCGTGCAGGCGCACTGGCATGCGCTTTTCGACAACCGCGGTGGTCAGAACGGGGACCGCCGGCGTGCTTTTCTTGGCTTGCGCCTGCGCGGCGCCCTTGTCGCCGCAGCCGGCCAGCACGCAGGCCGCGAGGGCGGCCAACGCCAGGGCCCCTGTGCAACGCGCCGCAGGACGCAGCGGACGGGAGGCGGGGGACACAGGGTCGG
>JANMYN010000810.1:0-4555 GCA_031382195.1 Betaproteobacteria bacterium | reverse complement strand
CAAGCATCAGTCGGCCTGGGAAACGCTGGCGTATCAAGTCATTCTTCCGCCGCAGGTCTGGGTGCTCAAGCGCGAGCTGCTGCGCGTGCCCTTCTTCGGCTGGGGACTGGCGATGATGAGCCCGATCGCGATCGACCGCGGTTCCTCCACCCGTGCACTCAAGCAAACGCTCGAGCAGGGCAAGAGCCGGTTGTCCGATGGATGGTGGATCGTCATATTTCCGGAAGGAACGCGCATCACCCCCGGAGAACGCGGCCGTTACCATCTTGGCGGCGCATGGCTGGCCTGCAAGACCGACGCGCCGGTTCTGCCGATCGCGCATAATGCGGGAACCGTCTGGGGCCGAAATGCCTTCGTAAAATTTCCCGGTACCATCACCGTGAGCATAGGCCCGGTGATTCATCCGGAAGGAATGACGCCCGAAGCTCTCAACCGGAAAGCTGAAGACTGGATAGAAACCGAAGTCGCCCGCCTCGGCAACGCTCGCTCATAAGCGACCTGTTTCCGGTCACCGTGGTCTGCGAGCCGAAAAGCATCCGGCTGCGCGACCGCGATGTCGGCTACCTTTTGAAGCGCAGCCAACAGCGTCGCAGCATCATGCTGAGCGTAGACGAACACGGCCTGACCGTCAGCGCTCCCTGGCGCAGTTCCGAACGGCGCATCGTCGGCGTCATCCGCGATGCCGAGAAATGGGTGCTGAAAAAATTGGAGGTCTGGAGCGCATTCCCGGCTCGCAAGCAGTCCTGGATGCAAGGCGACCAGGTGAGGTATCTTGGCCGCGACCTGAGTCTGCAACTGGCCGCAGACACCGTCGCAACGCTGGCGACTTTGCATGACGGAGATTGTCTCCAGGTTTCGCTGGCCGACCCGGCCCACAAGGATTCGGTCAAGGCCGCCGTGGTCAAGTGGTACCGCCGCCATGCACTATCGAATTTCTCCGACCGCATCGGCGAATTTGCACTTCGCCTCGGCGTACCCGCACCCCGCCTCTTCCTTTCCAGTGCCCGGACCCGCTGGGGCAGTTGCAATGCAAAGCGCGAAGTCCGGCTCAACTGGCGGCTGATCCAGGCCGCGCAGCCGACGATCGACTACGTCGTCGTGCACGAGCTGGCTCACCTGATCGAGATGAATCACTCGCGGCGATTCTGGAAACTGGTTGCGTCCGTGTGTCCGCACTATCGCGAGGCCTGCGCCGAACTCAACCGCATGGGTCTTTACTACATGGATATCTGAATCGGCTGCGACAATTCGCTGTGCTAAACTCGGTCACCTACTGGGAGTCCTTCATGCGCCGCCTCTGTATTCTGATTGCCCTCGCTTTCCTCGTATCCGCCTGCGGCCAGAAAGGCGCGCTCTACCTGCCCAAAGACAGCGACAAATCGAAGAAGCACGAGCCGAGAAAGACGGAAGAAGGCACCATCGAGAAGTGAGCGTCTTTGCCCTCCGCAACGGCGAGCTCTTCGCCGAAAACGTCGCGCTGTCGCAAATCGCCCAGCAATTCGGCACGCCTTGCTTCGTCTATTCACGCGCTGCGCTGGAGCAGGCCTTCCGCAACTATGACCAGGCTTTCGGAACACGTTCGCATCTGATCTGTTATGCGATGAAAGCCAATTCGAATCTGGCCATCCTGAATCTGTTCGCGCGATTGGGCAGCGGTTTCGACATCGTCTCGGGCGGCGAACTGGCGCGGGTGATCGCGGCCGGCGGGGATCCGGGAAAGACGGTCTTCTCCGGCGTGGGCAAGACCCGCGACGACATGCGCCAGGCGCTCGCCGCAGGTGTCATGTGCTTCAACGTCGAATCGGAAAGCGAATTGGCAAGGCTGAACGACGTGGCACGGGAGATGAACAAGAAGGCGCCGGTCAGCATCCGCGTCAACCCGGACGTCGACGCCAAAACGCATCCTTATATCTCGACGGGGCGGAAGGAGAACAAATTCGGTGTCGCTTTCGGCGAGGCCGTGAGAATCTATCACAAGGCCCTTGCGCTGGGTAATTTGAAAGTCGTCGGCATCGACTGCCACATCGGATCGCAACTGACCGAGCTGGCGCCTTTCATCGATGCCTTCAGGAAGGTCTTGGAACTGGTCGACACGCTGGCGGCCGAGGGCATCGAGTTGAAACACCTGGATTTCGGCGGCGGCCTCGGCATTCGCTACCGCGACGAGATGCCTCCGCCGCCTGATGCGTACGTAAAGGCGTTGCTCGATTGCGTCGGCGAACGCCGGCAGGAAATCCTGCTCGAACCCGGCCGCTCGCTGGTTGGCAATGCCGGCTTGCTGCTCACGCGCGTCGAATATCTCAAACACGGCAATACGCGCAACTTTGCCGTGGTCGATGCCGCAATGAACGACCTGATTCGCCCGGCGCTCTACGACGCCTACCTCGAGGTCCGCCAGGTAGTGCCGTCGACCGCCGGCTCCAGACGCTACGATATTGTCGGGCCGGTGTGCGAGACCGGTGATTTTCTGGCGCGCGACCGTGAACTCGCGTTGACTGAAGGCGATCTGCTGGCGGTCATGTCTGCCGGCGCCTACGGCATGAGCATGAGCTCCAATTACAACAGCCGTGCGCGAGCCGCTGAAGTCATGGTGGATGGCGCCGATATACATCTGATCCGCGAGCGCGAACGCATCGAGGATTTGATCTCCGGCGAGCGCCTGCTGCCTTGAATGTTGCTTGAAGTGATTCTGCGCGTCATCCGGGCCCGGCGTCTGGGCGTTGTTCTGCCGGAGGTTGCCAGATGCGATGGGCAAACCGGAAGTAATACCCGGAACTATCGGTTTACCAAGGTTTCTATCTTCTTAAGCACTGCGGTTACAGATGTTAGACTTCATGCGGCCGCCCGTTTTCGGTCGGAGACAACATGATCGTTTTTAATCTTGCGTGCGAGAACGACCATTCATTTGAAGGATGGTTCGGTTCGGCCGACGACTTCGCCCTGCAGGCGAAAGCCGGCGATATCGCATGTCCGGTCTGCGGTTCAGCGGAAATCGCCCGCCAACTGTCGGCACCGCATGTCAACACACGCTCCGGCGGCAATCAGGGGGAACAGTCGCAATTGGTCTCTGTGGCGAACGCCGCGCACGAACTCAAGAAGAAATTTATCGAGCACGTACTGAGCAGTACCGAAGATGTCGGCCACCGCTTTCCCGAAGAGGCGCGCAAGATTTTCTACAAGGAAAGCCCGGAGCGCGCCATCCGGGGCTCCGCCTCCAGCCAGGAAGTGGGCCAACTAAAGGAAGAAGGCATCGACGTCATAGCCATTCCTGGCGTGCCCGCTTTACCGGAAAAGCTTCACTGAATTCTTGATCGGCCGGCGGGCGTGATATAACGCGCCATGCCCTCGCGTGCATTGCCCTTCCTCGTTCTCGGCATCGGCGTCGTCGTCGTCTCGTTTGCCGCCATTCTGATTCGTTTCGCCCACGCAGAAGGCGCCTCCTCGCTCGCAATTGCCGCTGTCCGATTGACGGTGGCGGCCGCTGTACTCGCGCCATTCGCGTGGTTGCGCGCCGGCGGGGAAATGCTCCAGCTACGTCCTCGCGAAATTCGCCTGTGCATACTTTCCGGCGTATTGTTGGCGGCGCATTTCTGGACGTGGATTACCTCTCTCGAACACACCTCGGTTGCCAGCAGCACTGCGTTGGTCACGACCAATCCCCTGTGGGTCGCCCTGGCATCGGCTGTTTTCTTGCGCGAACGACCAGGGCGCGCGGCCGTTGCCGGCATCGTGCTGACACTCGTTGGAAGTGTATTTATTTTTGCCGCCGACGCCGGCCGCCTTCCTGGCCCCGAGGCATCCCCGATGCTTGGCAACGCCCTGGCCCTCGCTGGCGCGATAGCTGCGTCCGGCTATCTGCTGGTGGGGCGGGCCTTGCGTGCGCGCGTTTCGCTAACTGCGTATATCTGGCTGGCGTATTCGACCGCTGCGGTACTGCTATTGGCCGTGGCATTGATGACCGGCGTATCGTTCATGTCTTTACCTTCGGCGGCATGGCTGTTCATGGTTGCCCTCGCCCTCGGTCCTCAATTGATCGGGCATACCACGTTCAACTGGGCATTGCGGCGACTGACTGCGACCTTTGTCGCAGTCGCAATTCTGGGTGAACCGGTCGGCGCCGCGATCCTCGCGTGGCTCTTCTTCGAAGAGGATTTCACCGCGCTCCAGGTGATCGGTTTCGTGTTGTTGCTGGCCGGCATCTTCGTTGCCGCCCGCGATGCGCAATCGCGCGAGGTCCAGAACTGAAGAATTCGCTTCAACACAATCCGAATTCTTATCACGAAGACACGAATACCCTCGCGATAGCGTGGAGTACCCTTTTAGGCCACGAAGAAAGGCGCAAGAGAAAATCGCGATGCAGGGGTAAATTTACGCAGTCGAAAGTGGGGTTGTCAGGTTTCGTCCAGAAAGGCGGTGTCCGAAAGGTGGATTCCGGCCCTGAGCGGACGGATAAGGAGATCGGAGGGATTTGGCTTGGTATATTGCATTGTTTATCCAACGTACCAAGCCTGACTCTCACCCCCTCTTAGGTCTTAATCAACCTCGGTCTGTTTCT
>JANMYN010000779.1:0-8657 GCA_031382195.1 Betaproteobacteria bacterium | reverse complement strand
CTTGAGTAACTCTCGAACCTCGTCGAGTTTCGAGGGGGTGTCTTGGACGAAGATCTGATTTGTTCTGGCATCAACGACCGCACTGCCGCGCTTGGACAGAATTCTCTGGCTGGCATCGGATATGATTTTCTGGAAGTCTTCCGCTTTTTGGTAATTCAACTGGAAACTCTCCGTACGCAACGGTTCCAGTTCCGAGATTTGCTGTCTCGATTCCAGTGCCAGCTTCTCCTTCGTTGCCAGCTCGTCACGCGGCGCAATCCAGACCACATTACCGGTCTTGCGCATATCCAGGCCCTTGGCCTGGAGAATGATGTCCAGCGCCTGATCCCAAGGCACGTCTTTTAGCCGCAACGTAAGATTGCCGCTCACCGTATCGCTGGTTATGATATTGAGGCTGGTGAAATCCGCGATCACTTGCAATACTGCCCGCACTTCGATGTTCTGAAAGTTCAAGGACAGTTTCTCGCCGGTGTAGCCAGAGGGTTTCGGTTTACCGGTTTCGTCGACAGCAGGTTTTACCTCAATTATGAAACGGTTATCCGTTTGATAAGCCGCCTGCTCCCAGCGGCCCTTGGGGGTAAGCGTGATGCGGGTGTTGGCTCCGG
The DNA here is from genome assembly GCA_031382195.1 of Betaproteobacteria bacterium. Taxonomy (GTDB): domain Bacteria; phylum Pseudomonadota; class Gammaproteobacteria; order Burkholderiales; family JACQAP01; genus JACQAP01. Next base: position 8,052 of record JANMYN010000779.1, on the reverse strand, counting down.
CCCGGGTAACTTCGAAATTGTCGACCTGAGTACCGAAGTCGGTGACGTCGTAGCGCCGCTCAAGTGCGGGCGGCAAAACCGTCTGGATGAAGTCGACCAGGATGCTCTTACCCTGCTGGCGCAGGTCGATTCCCGTAGAAGCATCGGAAAGGTCAACGATAATCTGAGCTTCACCGTTACGGCCACGGCGAAAATCGATATCCCGAACCGCATGCCCTTCACTGCTGGACTTGGATTCGGAGAATGCCGTGGAAGAATCCGTCGTCGCAGCTGCCGCGGCGGATCCGCTCTCCAGCGTTATGATGATCGCGTTACCGTCCACCTTGGCGTTGTACTTGACCATCTTGGCGAGGTTGAATACCACGCGAGTGCGACCACCTGATTGACCCAGCCTGATCGTACGAAGGTCACCTTGATTGACGTCCTGTGAGCTCTTTCCGAGTCCATTCGTCGTGCTGGGAAAATCGAATGCGACGCGCGGCGGATTGTTCACGGTAAACGCCGCGGGCGGGGCGGTCGGAGCGTCCTTCAAACCCAGTTTGACTGTTACCGTTCCAGCCTGGGTGGAAACGTCAATCGACTGGATGACGTTACCGGCCGGGGGGTCGGATTTATCCTGGCCATGGGCGAGCATGCTGACCAGTAACGCCAGGCCCAGCGGCGCCGCCACGAGTTTGATCAAACCACCGATGCGTTTCATAGTTGCGTGCTCCTTAGTTCATTGCTCGAGCAGCTGCAAACTGCTTGTGCGCTCGGTCCAGGAACCCGATGAGGAATCTTGGATGACTTCCTTGAGGGTCACCGTCGATTCGCTGATAGAGGTCACAACACCGAAATTTTGTCCCAGATAATTTCCGGACTTCACGCGATAAAGATTGTTGTCGGGCGTCTTGATCAAGGCAAAGCGAACCTGCTTCTGCTCAAGGGTGCCGACCATTTGCAGGCTTTCCAGCGGAAATGCTTCTAGCGCTTCCTTGCGGCGATTCAGGTCAGGGCGCGGACCACCCCCCGTTCCGCCGCGCGTATCGGCGACGCTCTTGCGTGGTTTGAAAGGATCCGGGAGGTCGAAAGCGTTATAGGCAAAGGGTTCGAATTGCTTGACTTCCGGAATCGGTTCTACCCGACCACGCAGGCCCTCGCCTGACTCCTTAACGAATTGTTTGAGGTCGGAAAACTGTTCCCCGCCGCAACCCGCGATCGACAGCGCCGCTACTGTAATGGCAACGAACGCGCGCATCATCTATTCTTGGGTGCCGAAGCGTCGCGTGCAACCTTGCGCTGGGCCGCGACTTCGCTGTCGTCGAGATAGCGGAATGTCTTTGCGACTGCGTCGAGAGTTAGGCCGGTCTTGCTCGTGGTCAACGCGATGTCATTCAACGTAACGATGCGGGAAAGCTGGGATATGTCGCTCGCGAAAGCGCCGATGTCATGGTAGTTGCCGGCGAGTTTGATCGTAATCGGCAGTTCCGCATAGAACTCGGACCGGGTCTCCGCGGGCGCAGGGCGGAATAGTTCAAATAGCAGGCCACGCCCTAAGCCCGCCTGGTTGATGTCTGTAAGCAACGCTTCCATCTCCGACTTGTTCGGCAATTGCTTCAACATTTCACCGAAAGACTCCTCGATTTCTGCAAGCTGCTTGCTGTACGCCTCGAGGTTAACGGCCTGCTTTTTCTTGTCCAGGAAAGACGTCCGCAGGTCTTGCTCTTTCGCGCGATCCCGCGCCAATTCGTCGAGTTGATTCTGCCAATCGAACCAGTAACCGGCGAACACGAGCAAGAGCAACAGAATGAATAATGCGCCAAGCTTCGGTAAAGCTGGCCAACTGCCGATATCGCGCGGATTCAGTCGTCGGAGATCGTCTAGATTCATAGGCGTCAGCTTTTTGGCGCAGTGGGCGCGGCGGCGGGTGCTGTCGTCTTCGGACGCGGAGCGCTTTCCTCTTTGGGCCGCGAAATATTGACGTTCAAATTGAATTCGTTCAGCGGCGCATTGTCGATAGTAGCCGCCTTGATTTCAACCAAAGCCGGGCCCTCAAGCCAGGGGGAGGCCTCGAAATTACGCATCAGCGTTGAAACGCGAGCGTTGGATGTTGCATAACCGATGACATTCACGCGTTGGCCGGTCTGCTTTATCGATTTTAGATAGACGCCGTCTGGAAGCTGTCTTACCAGCTGATCGAGCAGTCGCACCGTCTCGGTCCGGTTGGTCTGCAGCGATTCGACTACTCGCTTACGCGCCAGCAGCGCCTGCGTCTGCTCCTTAAGCTTCCTGATTTCATCGATCTGCTTATCGAGCAGCACAATCTCGGACTCGAGGTATTTATTGCGCTCGACCTGGGTCTCGATACGGGTCGCAAAGAATGTATGCACGGCCACGACGATGGCCGCCGCCAAGCCCAGGGTCATCCCGGCCAGGACGAAGAATTGCTGCTGTTGCGCTTTGCGCCGAGCCGCCCGGTGGGGAAGTAGGTTAATCGGAATCATTCGTCGAACCTCCGCAACGCAAGCCCGCAGGCAACCAGCAACGCCGGTGCGTCGATCGTCAATTGCGCCTGGCGCACTTTGGAGGACACTTCCATGCCAACGAACGGGTTTGCAATCAGCGTATTAACCTGCGTGCGCTCTGCGACCACTTCCGGCAGTCCGGGTATCGTTGCGGAGCCACCGGATAGAAATATGTGATGGACCTGATTGAACTGCGTGGAAGTGAAAAAGAACTGCAGCGCCCTGGCAATTTCGAGTGCCAGCGTGTCCATGAACGGGGCCAGCACTTCAGAGTCATACGTGTCGGGGAGGCCGCCGTTACGCTTTGCCGCCTCGGCCTCTTCGCTCGACAAGCTGTAATGCCGCATGATTTCCTGCGTGAGCTGGTTGCCACCGAAGGGCTGCTCGCGCATGTAGACTGATTGAGCGTTGCGCAATACGTTGATATTCATCATCGATGCGCCGACGTCGACGACGGCAATGGTCTGATCATGACCTGCGTCGGGCAATTGTCCCTGCATCAGTTCGAACGCATTTTGGGCGGCGAAGGCATCAATATCCATTACCGTAGCCTTGAGACCGACCGATTCGGCGACAGCAACGCGATCCTCGACTTTTTCCTTGCGTGATGCGGCGATCAGAACCTCGACATCTTCGGTGCTGTTCGGAGCCGGTCCAAGAGTCTGAAAGTCGAGGTTAACTTCTTCGAGCGCGAACGGAATGTATTGATTGGCTTCGGTTTCAACCTGAGCTTCGAGTTGCTCGTCGGTCTGACCGGCAGGCACCACAATCTTCTTAGTTATGACTGCGGCGGAGGGCAGCGCCATGGCAAGATTCTTGGCTCTGGAGCCCATCCGTTTCCAGCCGCGACGCAATGCATCGCCAACCTCTTCGAGGTTCATGATGTTGCCATCGACGACAGCATCCTTCGGCAACGGCTCGATCGTGTAACGCTCGAGACGATACCTTCCCCTGCCGGACCCGGTCAGTTCCACCATCTTCACCGACGATGAACTAATGTCCACGCCGATCAAAGGGGGCGCCTTGGCCTTCAGCAGGCTACCGATGAAATCGGTATCAAATGCAAATTTTCCCTTGAACATTGGCCGTTTAGGAGCGATACGTATAATCTACATTAAATGCTAGCAACAACTATTTTGCATGTAAAGCGTTTTTATGCAGGATTGTGTTGCCGGCTGACAACACCTTATATAATGCCGGTCGTTTTCCTATCCGCGCCCCCGCGGCTGTTCAATCATGCTCTCCCGTTGGTGGATCTATCCCCTTATAGGTTTGGCGGCGTTCGCTGTTTCCCTAGCGTTGATCGTGGGTTATGCCGCCGTGGTGGCTTACCCAAACCTTCCTTCTCTGGATGCGCTTACGTCTTACCAGCCGAAGATACCCCTCCAAATTTTCAGCACGGAAGGCAGCCTCATCGGCGAGTTCGGGGAGGAAAAGCGTGCATTCGTCAAGATTGACCAGACCCCGGAAACGCTCCGGAAAGCAATTATTGCGGCGGAAGATGAGCGCTTTTACGAGCACGGCGGCGTGGATTACATCGGGGTCATCCGCGCTGCACTGTCCAATTTCGCCTCTGCGAGTGCGCGCCAAGGGGCGAGCACTATCACGATGCAGGTGGCGCGCAACTTCTTCCTGAGTACTGAAAAGACCTTCAGTCGCAAATTCAGCGAGGCGTTACTAGCGTTCAAGATTGAGCACAGCCTGACAAAGGACGAAATACTTCAGCTCTATATCAATCAGATTTACCTCGGCCAGCGCGCATACGGCTTTGGCGCGGCGTCTCAGGTCTATTTCGGCAAACAGCTCGATCAATTGAGTTTGGCGGAGATCGCGATGCTCGCCGGTTTGCCAAAGGCGCCCTCCCGCTACAACCCAGTCGTCAATATGAACCGCGCCAAGATTCGCCAGCGTTACGTATTACGACGAATGTCCGAACTCGGACACATAGACGAACAGCAGCTCAAAAAGGCAGAGGCACAGCCGATCATCATCTCGCGCCAGACCCAGGAGTTCGCAACCCGTGCGGATCACTTTGCCGAAATGGTGCGCCAGGCGATTTACGACGCCTACAAGGAGGAGGCCTACACGCGCGGATTTCGCGTCTATACCACGCTCTCGAAAATTCACCAGGACGCCGCATACCGCGCGCTGCGTCTGGGTGTCATGGAATACGATAAGCGCCAAGGCTACCGTGGCGCCGAGGGCTACTTCAATCTGCCAAAGGAGGAGGTCGGCGAGGAAGCCCTCGAAGACGCTATTCAGGAAGAACTGGAAAGCGACGATGTCTATCCGGCCATTGCGCTGGATGTCGATCCCAAAGTAGTGAAGGCGTATCGCAAGGGTGGCGAGACCGTGACCATCACCGGCGAAGGGCTTAAATTTGCCAGCCGCATGATCGGCAATAAAGCGCCGGCAAAAGTGCGGCTCAAGCGCGGTGCGCTGATTCGCCTGCAAGCGGACGCCAAGGGCAATTGGCAAATCGTGCAGTTACCGCAGGTGGAATCCGCACTGGTATCCGTAGACACAGACAGCGGCGCAATTCGCGCACTGGTCGGGGGCTTCGATTTCTACCGCAATAAGTATAATCATGTCACCCAGGCGCGCCGTCAGCCGGGTTCGAGCTTCAAGCCGTTTATTTATTCGGCGGCGCTCGAAAAGGGATTTACGCCCGCGACCATCATCAACGACGCGCCGCTAACTATCGATGCCAGTGAAACCGGCTCGGTCAATTGGCAGCCACGAAATTTCGACGGCGGTTTCGATGGTCCAATCCGCATGCGCACGGCTCTTACCAAATCGAAAAACCTGGTATCGATCCGTATCCTGCAGGCGATCACGCCTCAATACGCGCAGGACTATATCTCCCGTTTCGGCTTCGATCCGAAGCAGCATCCTCCCTACTTGACGATGGCGCTGGGCGCCGGTTCGACGACACCATTGGAAATGGTGATGGGCTATTCCGTCTTCGCCAACAGCGGTTACCGGATGACTCCCTATTTCATCGAGCGTATCGAAGATTCCCAAGGCACCGTACTCGGCAAAGCTAATCCCGTTGTGGTCGGCAAAGGGGCGGAACGTGTCATCGACCAGCGCAACGCCTTTATCATGACCAATATGATGCAGGACGTCATTCGCGGCGGAACGGGCGCCCGGGCCATGGCGCTGGGGAGAATCGATCTTGCGGGCAAGACCGGAACGACCAATGAGCAGCTGGACGCTTGGTTCGCCGGGTTCCAGCGCCATCTTGCTGCCGTAGTGTGGGTCGGCTACGACATTCCGCACACGTTGGGCGACCGTGAGACCGGCGCTGTTGTTGCGTTGCCCATCTGGATGTCATACATCGGCGCAGTATTGAAGGGTCAACCCGAGGAGCTGCCGATAGCACCCGAAGGCGTGGTGGCCGTCGCCATTAATCCGGAAACCGGCCTGCGCGACAAACATGCACCGGCACCCATGATCGAATACTTCTATCACGAAAACGTACCGCCGGAGCAAGAAAGCGGACCGGAGCTTGAAGGTGGGGATTCGCCCAAAGCTCCGGAAGAAGTGAAAGACCAGTTGTACTGACGCCGATGCCGAGGGACCACGGTAACAACAGACAGATGCGGGATCGTATCGCGCATCTTGCTGCGCGGTTGATGGCCGTCGATGGCATCGACGATTATGCCTTGGCGAAGCGCAAGGCGGCGCGTCAGGCGGGTGCGCCCGATACCCGTAATCTTCCCAACAACGACGAAGTCGAGCACGCGCTGCGCGCCTACCAGCAACTCTATCAGGCCGACGAGCATCGGGACCGTCTGCGCCATCTCCGTCAACGGGCTCGCGATATGATGGAATTGCTCGCTCGCTTCGATCCTTACCTTTCAGGTGCGGTGCTCTCCGGCAGCGCCGGTAAGTATTCCGATATTGACCTGCTGCTATTTACCGACAGCATGAAAGACGTCGAATTGTTCCTGATAAACCACCGCATCGCCTATCGCAGCACAGAACGCCGCATCCATATTGGTGAGGAAATGCGGGGGGTACCGAAATTCAGTGTTAGCACCGAGGATGCTGATTTCGACATCACCGTATTCGCGCCTCACGATCTGCGCTCGCAGATTCGCACCACGCCCGAAGGTCGCCCGCTGGAACGTGTTCGCATTGACTGGCTGGATGCAACGCTCGCCGAGCACAATGCCGGCGTCTAATCGCGCGGGTCTTAACCTTCTTCTTTAAGCCAGGCGGCGGCATCCAGCGCGAAGTAGGTAAGAATTGCGTCGGCACCGGCGCGCTTGAACGCCAACAACGCTTCCATCACGCATTTACGCTCGTCAATCCAACCAAGCTGCCCGGCCGCCTTGAGCATCGCATACTCGCCGCTCACCTGATATACCAGGGTCGGCGCGCCAAATTCGTCCTTCACCCGCCGAACTACGTCCAGATAAGGCATGCCTGGCTTCACCATCACCATGTCAGCGCCCTCTTCCAGATCCAGCCCCACCTCCCATAACGCCTCGTTAGAATTGGCCGGGTCGACCTGATAGGTGAACTTGTTGCCCTTGCCGAGCGTGGCGGAGGAGCCGACCGCATCCCGGAACGGGCCGTAGAAATTCGATGCAAATTTGGCGGCATAGGCCAGGATGCGGGTATGAATGTGTTTCTCCACATCCAGCGCCGCACGCAATGCACCAATGCGACCATCCATCATATCCGACGGCGCAATGATGTCGACGCCGGCTCGCGCATGCGAGAGCGCCTGCTTTACCAGAACTTCGATGGTTTTGTCGTTGAGCACGTAGCCGCTTTCGTCGACGAGGCCGTCCTGTCCATGACTGGTATAGGGATCCAATGCAACGTCGGTGATAACGCCGAGTTCGGGAAAACGCTCCTTAAGCGCGCGGATGGTGCGCGGGGCGAGTCCCTCCGGATTAAATGCTTCCTGCGCATCGGCCGTCCTGAACTGGTTTTCCACAACGGGAAACAGTGCAATCGCCGGAATGTCGAGTTCGACGCAACGTTCCGCCTTTCTCAGCAGCCGATCAATGGATAAGCGTTCCACCCCCGGCATCGAGGGCACGGCCTCACTGCGATTTTGCCCATCAATAACGAATGCCGGATAGATCAAGTCATCGGCAGACAACCGGTTCTCCCGCACCAGGCGACGTGAAAATTCATCGCGGCGAAGCCGGCGCATCCTTCTGCGTGGGAATTTTCCCAGAACTTGCATGATTCTCGATCCTTGTCCCGCGAGTAGCGCGGATTACAATCTATTGATAAATTGAAGAAAAGATATCGATATGGAACTTTTGACCGACTACGGCACTCTTATGCCGTAGACAGCGATGTCTCCCGCTTCTCCTCCCTGAGCGGGTGCCTTAATCCAATTGAGGCTTTGTTTTACCCCCGGTTTTAGTCCCCTTTAACCGGGGGTTTTTTATTCTACCCGCGCGTTCGCAAGCTAGGCGGGCCCGTACCATCGGTTCAGCACCGCTTCCGCTTCGTCGATTCCGACCTTTGTTTGCGCCGAGAACAACTGGACCGACACATCGGGAAAGTCGGCGGCAAG
>JANMYN010000750.1:0-3483 GCA_031382195.1 Betaproteobacteria bacterium | reverse complement strand
CTGTTCGCGATCAGCGTCGTGGGGATTTTCCTGAACCGCAAGAACGTGATCATTCTGCTGATGGCCATCGAGCTGATGCTGCTGGCGGTGAACATGAACTTCATCGCCTTCTCCTATTTTCTCGAGGACACCGCGGGCCAGATATTCGTATTTTTCATCCTCACCGTCGCTGCCGCCGAATCAGCGATCGGACTGGCGATTCTGGTGGTGTTGTTCCGCAATGTGGGCAGCATCAATGTCGACGATCTGGACAAACTGAAGGGATGAGAACCGTGCTGCGTACTGCGTGCTGTGTACGAGGAGAAAGCGCCGCTTCGCGGAGAAATTGTTTATTCGCAGCACGCAGCACGCAGCACGCAGCACTTGGCGAAGCACCATGAAAACCCTTTACCTCCTCGTCCCCCTTGCCCCGCTCGCGGGGGCGCTGATCGCCGGCCTGCTGGGCTGGCTTATCGGCCGGCGTGCCTCGCACGTGGTGACCATCACCGGCATGGTGATATCCGTGGCTGCTTCCTTCCTGGTGTTCCGGGATGTGCTTGCGGGCAACACCTTCAACGGGCCGCTCTACACCTGGATCACCAGCGGCGACATAACACTGCAACTCGGTTTCCTGATCGACAAGCTGTCGGCCACGATGATGCTTGTCGTCACCTTCGTGTCGATGATGGTGCACGTCTACACCATCGGTAACATGGCCGACGATCCCGGCTACCAGCGTTTTTTCAGCTACATCTCGCTGTTCACTTTCTCCATGCTCATGCTGGTGATGAGCAACAATTTCCTGCAACTGTTTTTCGGCTGGGAGGCGGTGGGACTGGTGTCCTACTTGCTCATCGGTTTCTGGTACACGCGCCCGTCCGCTATCTACGCCAATCTCAAGGCCTTCATGGTCAATCGGGTCGGCGACCTCGGTTTTCTGTTGGGCATCGCGCTGATTCTGGTCTATTTCGGCTCGCTCGATTACGCAAAAGTGTTCGCGCGCGCGCCGGAACTCGCAAACCAGACCGTCGGTGTCGCATTCACCGACTGGCCGCTGATCACCACGATCTGCATCCTGCTGTTCATCGGGGCCATGGGCAAGTCGGCGCAGTTTCCGCTGCACGTCTGGCTGCCGGACTCGATGGAGGGTCCGACGCCCATTTCGGCGCTGATCCATGCCGCGACCATGGTGACGGCCGGCATATTCATGGTCGCTCGCATGTCGCATCTGTTCGAAATGTCGGAGGTGGCGCTGTCCTTCGTCATGGTGATCGGGGCAATCACGGCCCTGTTCATGGCGCTGGTGGCGATCGTGCAAACGGATATCAAGCGCGTCGTGGCCTACTCGACGCTCTCGCAGCTCGGCTACATGACCGTGGCGCTGGGGGCTTCGGCCTATGCGGCCGGTATGTTCCATCTGATTACGCACGCGTTCTTCAAGGCGCTGCTGTTCCTTGGCGCCGGTTCGGTCATTATCGCCTTGCACCACGAACAAGACATGCGCAAGATGGGCGGCCTGCGCAAAATCATGCCGATCACCTACGTCACGATGATGGTCGGCGCGTTGGCGAGCGCGGGCATTCCGGGTTTCTCCGGGTTCTTTTCCAAGGATGCGATCATCGAAGCCGTGCAGCTGTCCCATCTGCCGGGCAGCGGCTTTGCGTATTTCTGCGTGCTGTCCTGCGTATTCGTTACCGCGTTCTATACCTTCCGGCTGATGTTCATGACTTTCCATGGCGCGGCACGATTCGGCGCGCCAGACGATCACCACGGACACGGCCACGCGCCTCACGAATCCCCCGCGGTCGTGACAGGCCCGCTGATCGCGCTTGCAATTCCTTCGGTATGTGCCGGATGGTGGATTGGCACTGTGCTGTTCGGTGGTTATTTCGGTGATGCGATCGCGGTAAGCGACGCGCATGATGTGCTGGGCGAGCTGGGCAGGGAGTTTCACGGTGTTGTTGCGATGATGCTCCACGCGCTCGGCACCTGGCCGTTCTGGCTGTCGATTGCCGGCATCGCATCGGCGGCGTTCCTTTATCTCATGCGGACCGACCTGCCGGAGAAGCTGCGCCGCGCCTTCGATCCGGTCTACACGCTGCTGGACAACAAGTATTATCTCGATCGCTTCAACGACTGGTTTTTCGCCGGCGGCGCCCGCCTGCTCGGACGGGGCTTGTGGAAAGGAGGCGACGAGGCGGTGATCGACGGCGTCTTCGTCAACGGTTCGGCGCGGCTGGTCGGCTGGTTTGCGACGATTGCGCGCAAATGGCAATCCGGCCTGATCTACCACTACGCATTCACCATGATCATCGGCGTGTTCGTGTTGCTCACGCTCTGGTTCGCGAGAAGCTGAAAACATGTCCGGACTCGCCCTGCTCAGTACCGTGATCTGGTTGCCGATTCTGGCCGGCGTCGCCGTGCTTTTCACCGGCTCCGACCGCAATGCCAATCTCGCGCGCTGGCTTGCGCTGGCCGGTGCCGTCGCCGGCTTCGTCGTTGTCCTGCCGCTTTACGTCAATTTCGATTCCAGTGTTCGGGGCATGCAGTTTGTCGAGCTAACGCCGTGGATCGAGTCTTACAACATCAACTACCACCTGGGCATCGACGGCATCTCGCTGCTGCTGATTTTGATGAACACCTTCACCACGATACTGGTGGTGCTGGCGGGCTGGAAAGTCATCGACAATCGCGTCGGGCAATACATGGCGGCGCTGCTGGTCTTGTCGGGAATCATGAACGGCGTGTTCTGCGCCATGGACGCCGCGCTGTTCTACGTGTTCTTCGAAGCCACGCTGATTCCGATGTTCATCGTCATCGGTGTCTGGGGCGGGCCGAACCGCGTCTACGCGGCGTTGAAGTTCTTCTTGTATACGCTGCTGGGTTCATTGCTGACGCTGGTGGCATTTATTTATCTCTACACGATTTCGGGAGGCAGTTTCGCCCTGCAGGACTACTATCAGTTACCCATTGCGCTGACCGCGCAAATCGTGCTGTTCATCGCGTTTTTCGCGGCCTTCGCGGTCAAAGTGCCGATGTTCCCCGTGCATACCTGGCTGCCGGATGCGCACGTGGAGGCGCCGACGGGCGGTTCCGTGGTGCTGGCCGCCGTCATGCTGAAACTCGGCGCCTACGGCTTCATCAGATTGTCGCTGCCGATTCTTCCCGATGCGAGCCACGTGCTGGCGCCGGTGGTAATCGGCCTGTCGCTGATCGCGGTGGTCTACATCGGACTGGTGGCGCTGGTTCAGACCGACATGAAGAAACTGATCGCCTACTCGTCGATCTCGCACATGGGATTCGTCACCCTCGGCATCTTCATTTTCAATCCATTAGGCATGGAAGGCGCGGTCATCCAGATGGTGTCCCATGGCTTCATTTCCGCTGCGCTGTTCCTCTGTGTGGGCGTGCTCTACGATCGCATGCATTCGCGCCTGATCTCGGACTACGGCGGTGTGGCCAACAAGATGCCCGTATTCGCCGCCTTTTTCATGTTGTTCGCGA
>JANMYN010000748.1:0-3874 GCA_031382195.1 Betaproteobacteria bacterium | reverse complement strand
CTTGCCTCCTGGACAGTTTTGCCTTTCACCGTTTCAGTCATGATCGACGCCGATGCCATCGATATCCCGCAGCACTCGCACTGGAACGCGGCATCGATGACACGCTCCCCCACCACTTTCGCATAGACGTCGAAGGTATCGCCGCACAGCGGATTGATGCCGTGCGCCTTGCGGTTGGCATCGGTCAACTCGTGGAAATTGCGCGCGTTCTTGATGTGATCGAGGATGACTTCACTGTAGATGCTTTTGGTTTCGGGCACGAGCAGTCCTTCAGGCAAGCGGCCGCCCGCCGGCGATGGTGATGACGCAACCACTGGAGTAGTTGAGGTGGGCCACGACGGCAAGCGCGGCGGCACCGATCGCGCCGGATCCGCCGGCAACGATCTGGTTGTTCAAGCTGTGGGAATTCATGAGGCCGTATTGAACCACAGAGGCCGGAACAACGACCAGAAATCTGCCGCGAATCAGCGCGCTCGCCTCACAGGCAATTTCGTCACGACTCCCTGTTTTACCTTCGATTCTGCGGGAATTGCGCTATCCGGCCCGGGAAGCGCCCCGGTTTCAGACTGGCGTTGCAACATGTCCTGAAACAGCCGCTGTGTGGCATCCGATGGGGGCACGCCAAGGAGCACCGACAAAGTCTGCTTGAGGCGCCGGTAGACGCTGAAAGCTTCGCTGCGCTTGCCCAGCCGCTCGTAACAACGCATCAGCCCCTGGTGAAAGGATTCCACGATCGGATCAGCTTCAATTCCACGCAAGTAACTTTGCAGCGCTGCCTGTACGTCGCCCTGCGACTCCAGCGTAGCCGCTTGCCCGGACAGCGCGTGGATGAATTTGCCGCGCAGCCGCTCCCGAGCAGCCACGCTCCAGGATTCACCTACGTCCTCGGGCAGAAAGTTGCCGCCATACAGACTCAAAGCCTGTGGGTCCGCCGCTACCGTGTCGGCAATCCGCGCCTCAAACGTCCATGCGTCCACCCAGCACAATTCCGGATTCAGCGAGACCTTGCCACCGAGGTGAAGCACTGGCTCATTTGATCCAAGAAGTTTGCGCAATCGAAGAATTGTGATCGACAGGGCGTTGTGTGCTGCGTCGCCCTCCTCATCTCCCCAAAGCGCGTCGCAAAGCGTCTGTTCGCCAATATCCCGCCCGCCAAGGGCCACGATCGCCTTGAGCAGCAGTAGGGTCTTGCGTGGCAACTTGCGCGAGAATTCCAGCGGCTCACCATTGACCAGCACCTCGAACCGCCCCAGCGTAACGATACGAACCGGCCACGGCCAACTGTCCGGCGCGTCGCTCGGTGGTTTGAGACGAAACAGGCGAATTAGGCCCTGCACAAGATCCACTTCGATACCTTCATCGAGCGCGAGTCGGAAAAGGGGCGCCAAGCCACGATCGGAAAAGCGCAGGTAGTACTTTCGATTTCCCACCCTGGCCAGCGCGAGCGATTGTCGGAGAAGTCCTAGCGTGCGTCCCAAGTCTTCTTCAACATTGGCCAACCAAGCTTCCATACACAACTGCACCGCACGCCAGCAGTCGTAAATGGGCGCCCGCTCGATCAATGCACGTGAGTGCGCCAGCAGTGGCTTCGCTGCATTGACCCGCCTCGCATGCAAAAGTATGTCCGCACTGCAAAGGCAGAAAACCACTTCTTGGAGGCGGGACCCTGTACGCATGCAAGCCTGATGACAAAGTACTGCGAGGCTAGCGGCTTCGTCGACCTGGCCACGAATTGCAGCTCTGCGCGCCTGATACAGGAAAATCATCGCTTCGGTCATTGGCGAGTTCGATCTCGGCATGGCTTCCACCGCCGCAAGGATCGGGTTCGCCGCGGACAATCCAATCACACGGAATGCCGCCGTGTATCGCCACAACATGATCTCCGGCAGGACAACGTGAAGACCATTGGACTCCGCGATGTGACAACCCTTCGCCAGGGAATCGAGCGCTTCCTCGTACCGTGCCTCGACAAATCTAAGATAACCCACCTGCGCAAACCACCACGCGGCTTCCGTTGGACTGGCCACGTCCTGCAACGCGAGAAATTCCGTAGCGCGCGCGATGCGATCCCCACGCTCAAAATTCCCACAAAGACCGCTCACAACCAAAACACCCATTGTTGCCGCTAACGTGACACTTGGGTCAGTGCAATGGGGCAACAATTCCTCGACGCGCTGATAGGCGGGGATCATCAACGGATCCCATGGTCTTACATGGAACAGAGTCATGCAGAGCACACCCCACATTCTCAGTTCGACATCTGGCGACTTAAAGTTTGGTGAAATATCAATTTGCTCCAACAGATCGTCTAACCAATGATCCATTGCGGCCAGAGCGCGAAATCCTATAAATGCCCCAACAAGCAACGCTGTCAAACATTCAATGCGACCTTGTCTGTCATTACTCCCCCGAAACAGTTCGAGAGCGTGCTCAAGTGTCTTGATGCCTTGGCCCGGGGCAGTCTGAATCTGCGCACGCCCAAGCCAGTACACTAGCCAAGGCTCCTTCGAATGCAGCGACTCCGGAATCCCTTGAATCCATCGAACCAGCGTTTGCCTCCTGCCAATGTTGAGCAGGCGATTTGCTTCTTTGAGAGTCAATTGCGTCGCACGGACCCAGTTCCGTGCCTCCAGCCAGAGATCCATCGCCGCATCGAATTCTCCGGTTCCTTCCAATACTGCAGCGGAGCGGCCGAGCAGTTCATCGAGCTGTTCCGACGCAAGCACGTCTCTTACTCTGGCCCTGAGGAAGTCGAGAAACAACGCGTGAAACTGGTACACCGGATCGGCACCGGGCCTGCGATCGGTAAACATCCGGCGGCGATAAAGGTCTTCGAGCAAAGTTGGCGCCTCTGCCCGCCCGCTCAGCTCGACGGCGAGGGAGGGTGTCACTCGCGGCAGGAAAGCGATCGACAGCAGGATGTGAGAGGTTTCTTCGGATGCTTGATCGAAGATGAGGTTGGCGAAATAATTAAACACCGATTCGCGCGTTTCCGTGGGGAGTTTCTGAGATTTGCCGTCGAAGTGTCCGAGCCGTTCCAGCATGAGCGTGATGCCGGCCGCCCAGCCCTGTGACTGCTGATGCAGGGCTTTGAGCAACCAGTCGTCGGTGACGCTTCTCTTTGCCGCGATGGCGCGGACTTCATCCAGGGTAAGTTGCAGCTTGTCCCATCCAACCGTGGTCATCGCGCCCTGTGCCGCGAGTTGTACGAATGCTCGGGGTGCGTCCACCCGGCTGATGGCTATGATCGAACTATCGGGTGGCACCTCCGCAACGGCGTGCCGAAGGATCTCATGCAATAAAGCGTCGTCCGACGCCTCCTGGTAGTTGTCGAGCGCCAATATCAGCCGATGCGGTAGCTGGGCGAAGAATGCCCGGAAGAAGAGACGGGCGAATCCCGGCAAGTCCGACAAATGCTCGGGAACGAATCTCGGAAGCGAAACTGAATTGGCGTCGGCGACAGACTCGGCCGCCAGCGCAAGATAATGAAACAGGGAAGCGGGGTCGGCATCTCCTGGTTCGATCTGGTACCAGACGGTAGGCAATCCCCGGTTTTCGAGATAACTCGCCGTCAGCGCAGTCTTGCCTGCGCCGGGTGGACCGGAAATCCACACCAAAGGCCGTCCGCGGTTATCGTCCAGCAGCGCAAACAGCCGCTCCCGCGGCACCACGCTAAACAAGCGTGGCCGACTGATCTTTGCAACAGATGCTTTCTTGCTCATCCCGGAGCCCCTCCCTACTCGTGGACGCACGGGCAGGCATGCGTAGCGGTCGCCTTCCAGCGAGTATGCGCAACCCTGGCGCGGGACTCAAGCTTCCGCGCCAAGGGCATCGCCCGGTTACTTCAACTTGTAGGTGCCCTTGTTGGGGTTAC